>CAZYTV010000185.1:0-8891 GCA_964650455.1 uncultured Chitinophaga sp.
CGTGGTCTTACCCGGAAATAGATAACGGAAAGCCACCCCATCATTGGATACCTGGAAGATCATGTGCATTTCATCCCCGGCTATATTCTTTACTGAAATAAATTGCTTGTTGGCCGAATATACCGCCACCGATTTCTTACCGTTACGCAGCGGGTAGGATTCATTGACGCGGGCCGACATACTGCTACCCACCCAGGTCAGGTCCTTATAAAAATCCGCATCCAGACGGGTGATTCCGAGTTGGGAAGGTTGCAACAATACTTTGCCGCGGTAGCTAACGGTATAGAACAGTTGCTTATCCTTCAGCATTACTTTTACTTCCACCCGTTTATCCGGACTTTTCAGTTTGATATCCTGGGCCGTTCCGGTAAAAGCGAACAACAGACCCAGTGTAATGAGCGTAGTGACTAATTTCATTTGTTTCATATGCATTTCTTTCGCTGCAAACTTAGTTACTTTAATGGCGTCAGGGTTACCGGCCCCATCAGTCCGGAAGGCAAGGGCGCCCAGTCACCGGCATAGAAAATATTATTCTTCACGTTTTCCTTCTTACGGGCCGGCATATTGGTATTGTAAAAGATCTTCCAGGGCTTATCATTGCGGTCCATCCAGGCAATGCGGTTGGCCATCAGGCTGGCGACGGTAACTTCCAGTTTATTCCGATCCTGCACCTTGTCTGCGGGTATGCGGATGCTGAATACAGGTCCGGTGAGAGTCCCAATGGTTTCCCCATTCAGTTTCACTTCAGCCGTCACCCCTACTTTACCCAGGTTGAGCAACCAATCGCCGGTATGTGTGTCCGGTTTATCAAATACCAAGGTATATAAGGCCGTGCCTGAAAAGGCTTTACTCACTTCCCCCTGAAAGCCCGTCCATGATTCCAGTTTGGTTATTTCAATGGGCTGGGGCAATTGGGGTCCGCCTTCCAGGAATTTCACCTTCCAGGTGCCGGTGAGCGCGGTGGGTTGATCCACCAGGTTCTTATAGGGGAATTGTCCCTCTTTGGAACGATAGTCCAGCGCCGTCACAATAACAGATTCAAAGGAATCCAGCCGCACCCTTACCTGGGTCAGTCCCTTGTCTGTCTTGCTGTAATCTGCCATTCCCTTTACCCCTGTCATAGGATCGTATAATCCGGCTGCATTGGCGGGATCGGATAAAGCGATCCATTTGTCAATGGGTTGACCGGTCCGGTTGGTTACAAAATAGATGGCTTTATTGCCGATCCTTCTTTTGATTACCGATAACTCATTTTCATTCACGAGTGCCTTGCTGACAGATGCCGCTTCCATCAAAGCCTGCATATCATCACTGATGATGAATAGTCCTTTGCCAATACCGGCAATTTGCAGTTTTCCCTTTTCAGTGGTTACCAACTGACCGAGAATATTGTTGAACATTTTTGTCCGGTTACCGGTATTGCTGAGACCGGGAGGACCTTTGGGCAGTTCTTTATACACGAGGATGGTAGCTCCGTTTGTGGCCAGGTCCAGCAGCTTGCTGAAGGAGTTTTCATCCATCAGTTTATTGGCAGGTAATAAAATGGCTTTATAGTTATTACCACCGGTGAGAATTTGTTTATTGTTAAAACTGAATTTTTTCAATTGCCGGTCACTAAAGAAATCAAATCCATAACCTTCTTCCTGCATCCATTTAGCGACATGTTCAAAATCCGTTTTCTCAAAATTCCTTTCCATCCCATCAAAATGCTGCAGGAGCACATTACCCGGCTGTGAATAGCGGTCGGCAATGGGATAGTATAAAAGAACATCATTCGCAGGTTTACCCTGTTGCAGAAAACTCTGCACCCGGGTGATATAGGTATTCAGCGCATGGAAATCTTTCCACTGGGGATTGGTCTGCTGGAAATGCACGGCGGCATAGAATAACCAGCCCGGCCAGGCCACATCCTTCGGCGAGTAGGCAGTACCGTGATACACGATATGATTCACACCCCCGAGAAAATAGAGATCAATGGCTTTCTTGACATCCCCTAATGAAGAAAGAAAATGTTCATTCAGCCAGGTGGCGGATTCAGAAGCTACTAATTGCTTACCGGTTACGTTTGCCGCGGAAGAAGCAAACTTGAAGCGCAGTACATCCGTGCCTTCCGTCTCGGGAATATCCACCACACTGTAGAGGTCGAGGGTATTGGCGGGGGAACCATGTGACTGATTCCGTACGATCTTCTTTTGTTTACCAGCCCAGTTCTTCCAGACATGGGTGAAATTATAAAGAATAAGTTCATCGATCACTGAGCGGTAATCATAGATCACTTTGCTATTGTGTTCCACATCTGCTTTTCCGAATAAAGCGGGCAACTGATTGCGCAGGTCGTATCCCTTGCGCTTTTTAAACTGTTCAAAGAAATCAGGGGTCCAGTTGGATTGTCCTCTTGCATCATCCACTTCATAAGAATCGTTGAAATAACCACGGAGATAACTGAGGTCGTATCCTTTAAAGGCTTTATCAAAGGGCTTGAAATAATTGTTGGCCGCTTTTAAAGAGAAGTGATCGATGGCATAGCCTTCGCCACCGGGGGCACCACGCTCGACCATTTTCCCATGCAGACCAGTAAACAAAGCATAAAGGGTCCAGGTTCCTTCCGGAGCGGTCCAGTTGAGTTTACCGTCCTTGTCCACTTTCTTTGTTAGGTCAACCGACTGCCCTCCGTTAAAAGCCATCAGTGCCTGCAGGGGCAGTTTACCCGCATACTGGATCTGGTCCAGGGCCAGGGCCTGTAAATTTTTATTGGCGGATACGGGTTGTAACAAGGTATCAGCCGATACCGGTTTATAATTCGCCGTACGTACAAAGGCCTCCCGCGTGTACTCAATAGGTTCATTGAGTTGTTCGCCCTGCTTTACGGTATAGGTCTTGTAGAAAACACTCTTGCTGGCATCGGCATCCGTCACCCATGGACCGCCAAAAGGCCAGCCCGTGGCATTGGCCAGGTCCACCCCGAGTTTCAAACGCTTTGATTCATTCAGGGTATGCTGGAGCATCTGCATCCACTTTGTACTGAGAAAGGGAATGAACTGTGCTTCCGCCCCATGAATGCCATAAATCGGCGTGATCTCCACCCCACCCAAACCGGCTTTCTGGTATTCTTCGAGATTCCAGGTCAGGTCGGTTTTATTTACCGCACTACCCTCCCACCACCAGCGGGTCCAGGGTTTGGTGGTACTCGTGACCTTGGGCCATTCGAGTGTTTGTGCAAAGCTGATCGTTCCTAAAGCGACGGCTGCTAAAAGCAGGAATTGTTTCTTCATAAATTATTGTGCGATGATCGATATGTCTTTGATGGTCTCGGGCAACCAGACGGACATTTCCCCCTTACCCCTGTTCGCCCAGGCATAATAGGGAATGGCAATAAACGGTTGCTTATGACTGCTCACGGATAAATTGTCTTTTCCTGTTTCAATGACAATGGCCTCTCCTTTCAGTACGGTCACGCCATTCAGTAAGTCGGCCTTAAACTCCGGTACCAGTGCGGAAGCAGCCGGTAAAACCAGGTTGGAAGTACGGTTATTGTTATCGGTCCACTCGGCACAGTAGGTCAGTGGTCCTCTTTGCAGACTGACCAGTCCCTGGTTATCTTTCAGTTTATCATTGCTGTACACCCGTTGTACATCCATTGGCAGGTTCATCTCCACTTTATCATTCTTTTTCCATTCACGGGTGATCACGGCATAGCCTTTATCCATGTTATATGTTACCGGGGCCCCGTTAATACTGATCACGATCTCTTCCTTTTTATTGCTGCGGAATGCATAAAGATCAGAAGGGATGGCTTCTTGCCTGGCCCAGCCGGGAATACGGATCCGCATGGTGAAGGTTAATTTATCTTTTGACTGAATGATAAACTTCAGATCACCGCTGAAGGGATAATTGTTCTGCTGTTCTATCGCCAGTGTTTTCTTTCCCATCGGCAGGGTGGCTACACTGGAAGCAAAGAGATTCACATAGACATCGTTTCCGTTTTGCGCATACATATAGCCGGGAACGGAGGGTAAGAGGCGGCAGATATTCGTGGGACAGCAACTGCACTCAAACCAGCCACTGCGTTCCGCTTCCATATCGGCGTGTTTGAAATTGTGTCTTATCTGTAAGGCATTCGTGTAAAAGAAAGATTTGCCATCCAGCCCTACCCCGGAGAGTAGTCCGTTGTATAAAATTTTCTCCAGCAGGTCCACATATTTGGAATCCCCATGCAATTGAAACATCCGCTGGTTCCAGTAGACATTGGAAATAGCCGCGCAGGTTTCATTGTAAGCAGTGCTGTTGGGCAGCTCATAATTATCACCATAACGTTCACCGGCCCCCACGGCCCCGGCTCCTCCCTGTACATAAATCTTTTTCGTCACCTGGTTGATCCAGATACTGTCGATTGCATTCAGCAGTTCCTTATCCCCGGTTAAGGCGGCCACATCGGCCACGGCGGCATAGAGATAACCGGCACGTACCGCATGACCTACTGCTTCCCGTTGTTTTACCACGGGCAGATGATCCTGCCAGTAGGCCCCGTTCTTCCAGGGATCCTTGTTCTTTGTATCGTATCCTTTGTAATTGCCTCTTTCGAGGATGAAGAACTTCGCGGTATTCAGGTATTCTTTTTTTCCGGTTATCCGAAAGAGTTTCACCAATCCCATTTCCACTACTTCATGTCCGGGGGCGGTATGCATTTTATCCGGACCAAACACCGAACAAACCAGATCCGCATTTTTCAACGCGATATCCAGGAGGTTCCGTTTACCGGTGGCCTGGAAATGTGCCGCGGCAGCTTCGTAAAGATGACCGCTGTTATAAAGTTCATGACTCAGTTCGCGTTCCTTCACCCAGCGTTCCTTACCGGCCCATCCGGGAGGATTGAGGGGATCAATGGTACGGGCGGTGTAGAGATAGCCATCGGGTTCCTGGGCGCGGCCTACAATACCAATCAGTGAGTCGATAAAGCCTTCCAGTTTTTTATCGGGGAAAAGACTGAGCGAAAAAGAAGCCCCTTCGATGGTTTTATAAATATCCGTATCATCAAAAGTATAGGTGGTGCAGAACTTACCGCTTTTCTCAGCAGCCATGATAAAATTTTTGATCCGTCCAGTTTTATCACAGCGTTCAAAAGAAGCCGGAATGGTAACGGCCATATTGGTTTTAATACGGGGCAGCCAGAACTGGTCCGTCAGTTTCACACTGGTAAAGGGCACCGCGGTATACGTGTAATCGCTCTGCTGCGCATAATTGGTCACGCTTAAGGCCAGGCCAAGGAGTACTAAGAAATATTTTTTCATACTTATGGGGCGTCTTTATAAACTGCCGGTTGTAAAGTAATCAATTTGGTTGTGCGGTGATCTCCACGGCATATACATTTTCAATGCCTTCAAAATTGGCCCGGAAGATGACCCATTTGCCGTCGGGACTGAAGTGTACATTGGGTTCCATCCGGTAATTATGTGACTTCATGTTCACCAGCTTCGTGGCATCGAAATGATCCCCGTTTGGTTTAAACAGGTAGATCCATCGGCCGTCCTGTGCCCGGGCCACCTGTCCGGGATCACCGCCATCACCGCAGAAGAGAGACTGATTTTCATTGCAGTTGAAATGAATGGACCATTCATTCCGTTGCAGCTCATACTTTGTTTCCAGTCCGGTTTTCAGGTTGGTTCCGGCCACATAGAATTTCACACTGCGGGGTTGCTGCAGGTCAAACCAGATGGTTTTGCCATCAGGGGCAAACCATTCATGTCCCGCGATCTCCATATCCATCGTGCGTTTATGAATCAGGGTCGTGTCTTTGGTGCGGGTGTTGATGGTCCAGATGCGGTTTACCTTATGCCAAGGACCTTCGTGGCAGAACATCAGGAGTTCCGGATCGGTGGTTGAGAACTGTACGTGGTTCAGCCAGGCACTGTCGGTAAAGAGTTTATCCAGTTGCCCGGTCTTTACATTGATGGTAAATAAGGTCCTGGGTAATTTAGCTTCATAGATGATGTTGAAATAACTGCTCTTGGCGGGGTTCTGGCGGAAGAGCTCTTTTTCCTTATCATCCGATTTAGCGCCGCCGAGTAAGGTACCATTGGCATTTACCGTAGTGATCGAGGCTTTAAAATCATCGGGGAATACATAAATCAGGCTGACATCTTTTGTTTTGACATTCACGGAATAGACAGAGTCTTTGATCTGGTAATACACGAAACCATTCTTCGCATCCACGATCTCCCCGTTCATCGGTGAACGGTGATTGGTGAGTTGTTCTGATTTCAGGGTGCCCAGGTCCAGTAAATGAATCTGCCGGTTCGGGGAAATGGCGCTGGAGATCTCCTGTTTGGCAATACTATCGGTCTTATTCTTATTGCTGCTATAGAAGACCATCTTGTTCCCGATAAAGGGATTGTTGTGGAAGTAGAAACTGAGATTGCTTCTTCCTTCCATCCGGGTCAGTTTAATAACGCGATGCCTGGTATCTTTATCGATCCATTCATCCGGCATTTTTTGTCCGCCGGTTTCCATTACAGGTTGAGCAAAGAGGGATTGGTTGACAAGCAACAGCACAGTTAACCGTACAGTTGTTAGCAGCAGTTGGCGGGGGATTTTCATTCAGCAATCTTTAGCCTATAAAGTACGTTCATCAGGGGGGGAATGGTGTCCTGCACTGACCTGTAGGACCAACACAACAGCCGGCCCCCTATTAGAAAAATCCTTTATAGGAAGCCCTTCCCCCTAAGGGGGGATTGAGAACAGTCATTTATTTGATCTGGCGTAAGAATACAAAGTCTCCGATGGTAATCCGGATAATCTTAGAACCTACGCAGGTCGGTTGGCGGTGGGCGCATTGTCCCCCGCTGACGGGGGAAGGGCTTCAGACATAGTGAATCTTTCTATGAGGGGGTGGACTATAGAAGATCACCTTCCATCCACCCCCGTTTGAAAAGACTTTTAAATCGCGCATCCGACCCCCGCCAGCGGGGGACAACGCGCACTCCGCCCATCGGCTGGCGTAAGGCCCCCAATTTGAAAATTTCTTTATTGGAAAAACTTCCCCCCTAAGGGGGGATAGTGAACACTCCGCTAATCGGATTGCGTAAGGTTTTCTTAGTATTTATGGTTGCCTAATAAGTCCACTCTTATTAGGTTGTATTCTACGCAAATCAAAATAAAGACTGTTCCTTACCCCCCCCTTAGGGGGGAAGCGCTCCCACTTTAAAAATTTTTCATAATGGGGGCCTTACGCCACTCTGGGGCCTTATGCTTTTTGCGCTACGGACTAAACGGTTTAAATTTGGGGTCTGCAATAGTGATAAACCCACCCACTACATGAAGGAAAAACTGAGGCAATTAGCGGCGCAACTGGAAGGAGATTTGTATGACGATGTCACGATGCGTACCCTTTACGCTACCGATGCCTCCGCTTACCGTGAAATGCCCCTGGCGGTGACGGTTCCCAAAACAACAGATGATATCAAAAAACTGATCGCTTTTGCCCAAAACGAAAAGACATCCCTGATCCCCCGTACCGCCGGGACCTCTTTGGCCGGACAGGTGGTGGGCAACGGGATCATTGTGGATGTATCCAAGCATTTTACACAAATCATTGAACTCAATTAAGATGAACATTGGGTGCGGGTGCAGCCGGGTGTGATCCGGGATGAGCTGAATATGTTTCTCAAACCCCATGGTTTGTTCTTTGGTCCCGAGACCAGCACCGCCAACAGGGCGATGATGGGGGGCATGGTGGGTAATAACTCCTGCGGATCGAACTCGGTGGTCTACCACAGCACCCGTGAACACCTGCTGGAAGTAAAAGCCTTTCTGAGTGATGGCTCGGAAGTAGTATTTAATACCGTAAGCCTGGAGGAGTTTCACCAGAAATGCGAAGGCCATTCACTCGAAGCAAACCTTTACCGTTCTGTCCGTTCCATGCTGGGTAATTATGATAACCAGGTCGAGATCCGTAAGGAGTTTCCCAAGAAATCGGTCGAACGCCGCAATACCGGGTATGCCATTGATCTGTTGCTGGAGACCGCTCCCTTTACCGCCGGGGAGAAAGATTTCAATTTCTGTAAACTGATTGCCGGATCGGAAGGTACCCTGGCTTTTATCACAGAAATAAAACTCAATGTGGTGCCCCTGCCGCCGAAGGAAGTGGGACTGCTCTGTGTGCATTTCAATACGATCGACGAATCCTTACGTGCCAACCTGATCGCGCTGAAATATAAACCCAGTGCCAGTGAACTGGTGGATCATTATATCCTGGAATGTACCAAGGAGAATAAGGAGCAGGCGAAGAACCGCTTCTTTGTCCAGGGGGATCCGGGTGCTATACTCGTGATTGAATTTGCCCGCGAAGCCCGCGAAGAGATCAAAGCGATAACCGACGCGGTAGAAGCAGAGATGCGGGCAGCCGGACTCGGTTATCATTTCCCGGTATTGTACGGGGAGGAAAGCAAAAAGATCTGGACCCTGCGTAAGGCCGGTCTGGGTTTGCTAAGCAACCTGCCCGGTGATGCCAAGGCCGTACCCGTGATTGAGGACACGGCGGTGGATGTGAATGACCTACCTGCGTTTATCCGTGATTTCAATGAGATTTTAAAGAAACATGGGTTGTATTCCGTGCATTATGCCCATGCCGGTTCTGGAGAGATTCATTTACGTCCCATTATCAATTTAAAAACCAAGGAAGGCAATGCCCTGTTCCGTACCATTGCTGAAGAGATCGCCACCCTGGTGAAGAAATACAATGGTTCACTCAGCGGGGAGCATGGCGATGGTCGTTTGCGCGGGGAGTTTATCCGCCAGATGGTTGGGGAAAAGAATTACCAGTTGCTAAAAAACCTGAAACAAACCTGGGGACCGCAACCTATTTTCAAACCCAAAAAGTACGTGGAAACACCGCC
>CAZYTV010000186.1:0-2482 GCA_964650455.1 uncultured Chitinophaga sp.
GGTGAACAGAGTGGTTTCATGGCCGAGATCGGGTTTGAAATGTACCAGAAGATTCTTGATGAAGCCATCCGCGAATTAAAGCGAACTGATTTTAAAGAGTTGTTCAAAGAAGAAATTGCCCGCCAGGATGATTTTGTTCAGGATTGCACCATCGATACGGACCTTGAAATTTTAATCCCCGATGAATATGTGGAGAGCATTACAGAACGGCTATCCCTTTACCAGCGCCTGGATAATTCTGAATCAGAAGAGGAACTGCTGGGGATGAAAGCAGAACTCGAAGACCGGTTTGGCGCCCTGCCCCAACAGGTGGACGATCTTTTCATTACCGTCCGTTGCCGGAAACTGGCGGTAGACCTTGGTTTCGAAAAGATGAGCCTGAAGGAAAATACCCTGCGCTGTTTCTTTATCAACCGTCCGGATTCTCCCTATTTTGAATCAGGTACGTTTCAGAAAATCATTGAATTCCTGCAAAAGGAAACCAATAAAGGCAAGCTGAAACAAACGGGAAGACTCTTCCTCCTGGTGGCCAATGACCTGCAGGATATGGAGGCCATGCACCGCTTTTTAGCCGCCATGCACCGGTATTGTTTTGCAACCACTCCTGCAACTGTTTAAGAATCAGGCCTGGTCCGTCTGAAATCCTTACCTGTATTGGCTATTCTCAGGTATTTGTATTACTTTTAGTAAGCTAAAAATCGCTATGAGAATCTATCCAATTCCCTTGATTGCCGCCTGGCTGTTTTCCTGTATTTCAGTAACCGCTCAGCAAGATGCCCGCTATGCACTTTTATTAAAAAGCGGGGCTGTATTCCCATCGGAAAACATTAATGCAAGCAATATCACTGCTTTCAATAGCCGGTCCGCCCGCACTGCTGGTAAAACATTTGCCATACTTCAGTTTGATCATATACCATCCACGGCTGAAAAACAACAGCTTCTTCAGGAAGGTATTGAACTACTCGAATATATTCCCAACAATGCCTATTCGGTCACTATCACCGGTCCGCTCCAGGAAGCATCCCTGCAACGGGTACACGCGAGGGCCATTGTTGAACCCACGGCACAGCAAAAAATGCAGCCGGAACTTGCCCGTGGTTTTTTCCCGGCCCATGCTGTTAAAACGCCGGGTACCCTGGATGTATGGATCAGTTTCCCCAAATCATTTTTAGCGGAACAGGTAAAACAGGAACTGAGGCGACGCAATTTTGATCAGATCAGCACTGACTTTCAGCTTTACCGGATTTTCGCCGTGCGTATTGCCGCGGGCCGTCTCGAAGAACTGGCGTCTGTTCCCTGGGTTGAATATGTACAGGCTATTCCTGCCCCCGACCGCGAATTGAACAGTAACAGCATGTACACGTCCAGGGGCAATGTGCTGAGAGCCCCCTTGTCTGCAGGTGGAAAAAACCTGGATGGACAGGGTGTGGTGGTGGGACTCGGTGATAATGGCGATATACAATCCCATCTAGACTTTAATGGACGGCTGATCAACCGGGCGGCTGATATTATGCGTGCCCATGCAACACACGTGGCTGGTACCATTGGAGGTGCCGGTATCATCCAGGAATTATATACCGGGTATGCGCCAAAAGCCACTTTGCTGACCCAGTATTATTCCGGCATATTCACTGAAGCGCCGGCCTATGTACAGGATTTCGGTATGGTCATTACCAATAATTCTTTCGGGTCGGTAGTGGATGACTGTAACTATAACGGGTTATATGATCTTTCTGCCCGCATACTCGATCAGCAGGCCATCGATTTGCCTGAACTGCAGCATGTTTTTGCGGCAGGTAATAATGGAGCACTGACCTGTAGTCCTTACCCGGCAGGATTTAAAACAGTTCTGGGCGGTTATCAATCTGCTAAAAATGTGCTCACGGTAGGCAGTACGGATTACAAAAGTATTATTGCAGCATCTTCCAGCCGGGGACCCGTAAAGGATGGACGGCTAAAACCGGAAATCATGTCACAAGGTGTGTTTGTGGCTTCCACCTGGATCAACAATATTTACAGTTATAATAACGGAACCAGTATGGCGGCCCCGGGTGTTTCCGGCGGATTGGCATTGCTGGTACAGCGATATCGTCAATTAAATGCGGGAGCTAATCCAAAAAATGGGTTAAGCAAAGCCATCCTGATCAACGGAGCGGATGATAAAGGAAACAGCGGTCCCGATTTCAGGTACGGATTCGGCCGGCTCAATCTCGTTCGCTCACTGGCCATGATGGAGGGCAATACCTTTTTTAACACTACCGTGGCCAATACGGTGACCAATACACATACAGTTGCTGTTCCTGCCAACACTGCCAAACTGAAAGTATTGGTATACTGGCAGGATCCGCCTGCTGCAGTGATGGCCAGTAAGACTTTGGTAAATGATCTGGACCTGCAGGTTGTTACGCCCGCCAGTTTCACCGTATTCCCGGCGGTGCTGGATACCTTACCCGCCAACGTGAATAATGTGGCCATCAGCGGC
>CAZYTV010000186.1:2492-8877 GCA_964650455.1 uncultured Chitinophaga sp.
ATTTACTATGCGGCCAATTAGGTAACGAATCCTCGATCATATCAATAATATTGAACAGGTCGAAATTGATAATCCTGCTGCAGGAAACTATGACCTGAAAGTGATCGGGAATGCCATTGCGCAAAATCCTTCACAGGAATATTTCCTGGTATATGATATCATTCCGCAAAGCCTGGTGCTGACCAACCCGGTGGGAGGGGATAAGTTTACACCCTCGGTCACCATCCTCGATACGGTATATATTCAATGGGATGATTATGGGGCTGCCGGCACGTACACCCTCGAATTCTCCAGTAATAACGGGGGAAGCTGGACATTGCTGAATAATGCGGTACCGGCCACCAGCAGGGTCTATAGCTGGGGAGTACCCAATATACCGACAGACCAGGGAAAGATCAGGATCACGAATAACAGCAGCGGGCTGACACAGACCAGCGCCGCCTTTACCATCACCACATTGGGTACCATTTCGCTGGATGCCGTACAGTGTGAAGGGTATATCAAAATCAACTGGACAGCAGTACCCGGTGCAACTGATTATGAAGTGATGTGGCTGCTGGGTACTGAAATGGTTTCAGTAA
Source organism: uncultured Chitinophaga sp. (assembly GCA_964650455.1). Taxonomy (GTDB): domain Bacteria; phylum Bacteroidota; class Bacteroidia; order Chitinophagales; family Chitinophagaceae; genus JJ008. Next base: position 3,074 of record CAZYTV010000186.1, read on the forward strand.
CCACCACGAATGCACTGACCTATACGTTCAGTGGCTTATCAAAAGACAGTACGTACTGGGTAACCGTTCGTCCCCGTATCAATGGTAATCCGGGTCGCCGGGCCAATGCCATCAGCCGGCAGCCCAATACCGGAACCTGTGCAGGAACAATTTCTGATAATGATCTGAAACTGGATGCCATTGTATCACCGGCATCTTCGGGCCGTGTACTGACCAGTACTTCACTGACCGCCACGCATGCTATTACCATCCGGATCAAAAACCTGGACGATGCTGTTTCCTCCGGCAATATCAATGTGAGTTATGCCATTAACGGGGGAGCCGCGGTTAATGAAGTGATTACTTCACCCACGGCTGATATTACAGCGGGCGGAACAATCACCCATACATTTGCCACTACAGCCAATCTTTTGGCCACAGGAACGTACAGTATTCAGGTCACGGCCAACAAAGTTTCCGACCCGGTAGCTGCCAATAATACAATGACCACTGTATTTAAACAACTTTCAAACGCATCTATTGGTAATGCGGATTTACCCTGGCTGGATGATTTTGAAACAACGGCTGTACAAACGATCACTGTTGACCAGATGGGTCTGACCGGCAGGGACCGCTATGATTTTATCAATAATGGTATTTATGGCCAGGCAAAAACATTTATTCATACGGGTATGGCCTATTCAGGTACAAAAGCACTGACCCTGGATCAGAGCCGTTTTGTAACAGGAGGCAGTGTGGATTCACTGACCGGTACTTTTAACCTGGCTACGTTTAATACAGCCACGGATGATGTCCGGATTGATTTCCGCTATAAAAATCATGGTCAGAAAGCCAATGCGGCCAATAAGGTATGGATCCGGGGCAACGATACGGATAACTGGATCGCGGTATATGACCTTTATGCCAATCAGCCGGCTGCTGATGGTACTTATAAATTATCCGGCAGTATCGAATTAAGTGATTCCTTAACGGCCTATGGCCAGACATTTAGTACCAGTACCCAGGTGCGTTTTGGCCAATGGGGAGAATACCTGGCTGCTGATAATTTCAAAGGAGCGGGATATACGTTTGATGATATCCGCATTTATAAAGCGGTGGATGATATTCAGCTCATCACGGTGGATACGCCTTATACGGTGAGTTGCGGCCTCAGTGCCGCTGTACCTGTGAAAGTAACGGTAAGGAATACCTCGAATGCCGCGATCAATAATATTCCCATTACCCTCAAAGTGGATGGAACCGTCATCGCAAACGAAACCATTGCGGCTATACCGGCCAGTTCATCGGTGCAGTACACATTTACCGCCACAGTGAATCTTTCCGCTACCGGTAGTCATACAATCCAGGTTTGGACGGCCCTGGCTACCGATACCTACAATGAAAATGATACGGCCAGCAGTACCGTCAATAACCTGCCCCTGGTCAGCAGCTTCCCTTATTTACAGAATTTTGAATTGAACAACGGTTCGTGGTACACGGGAGGTACCGGTTCCACCTGGGAATATGGCACACCCCTATCACCAAAGATCAACCGGGCAGCCAGTGGCAGCAAGGCCTGGAAAACAAAAATCGCAGGCTATTACAATGACAGTGAGCTTTCCTATCTCTATTCTCCCTGTTTCGATCTATCAGCGATGACGAATCCTACGCTGAGTTTCAGTGTGGCGTTGGAAATTGAAGATTGCGGGGCTGTGCTTTGTGATGCAGCCTGGATGGAATATTCCGCGGATGGAATTACCTGGAGCAAACTGGGCAGTTTCGGGCAGGGCACTAACTGGTACAATAAAAATTATGCGGGTAATCATGTATGGAGCCAGCAGAATTATACCAACTGGCATGTGGCCACTACTGCATTACCCACGACTAATAACAGTAAACTTCGTCTCCGATTTGTATTTAATTCCGACTCCGGCCTGGGTAAGGATGGTATTGCTGTGGACGATATTCATATTTATGACAACCTGTATGGTCTTTATGTTGGAGGCACCATGGCTGCACCGGTAACGCAGACCATCAATACAGGAACAAATAGCTGGGTTGATTTTCTTGAAGGAGGTAAACTGGTTGCTTCTGTACATCCTGCAGGTCAGGAAATGGGCGCCACCGAAGTAAAAGCATACCTGCATACCGGGGCAGTTCGCTGGAGCAGTAACCAGTATTATCATAACCGCAACTTCACCATACAGCCTGCCAATTCATTTCTTACGCTGGCAGACTCTGTACTGGTGCGGGTATATTTCCCGGATACGGAAACAGAGACCCTGATCGCCGCGACCGGTTGCAGCGGTTGTGCAAAGCCTTCAACGGTGTATGATCTCGGTGTAACCAAATACAGTGACCCCGATAATAATTTTGAAAATGGAACGATCTCGGATAATAACCAGGGGGTATGGACTTTTGTAATACCGGCCCGGGCCACAAAGGTTCCTTTTGACAAAGGATATTATGCGGAATTTAAAGTGAATAATTTCTCAGAATTCTGGCTCAATACCGGCGGTCTCAGTGGCAGTCAGCCCCTGCCTGTACAATTGCAGCGCTTTACTGCCCGTAAATTACCGCTGGATGAAGTGATGGTGGAATGGGTAACCGTTTCGGAGTATAACATTAACCGTTTTGATATTGAAGTGGCCCGTGGCAATGCGGATTACCAGGCAGGCCGCTATGCTATAATCGGCGAAGTACTGAGCCAGGGTAATTCAGACCGGGAGCAACGCTACCAGTTTGTGGACGCCGAGGCCAGCAAATCTGGAGTCCGGTATTACCGGCTGCGGATCATCGATCAGGATGGCAGTATCAGCTATTCCGCCATCCGCCCGCTGGTTTTCAATGATGAGATCAGATGGATGGTCACCCCCAATCCGTCTTCCGGTCATTTCAGTCTTAACGCCCAGTCCAGTCCGGGTGAAATGATCTCCGTTAAAGTCTATGATACAAAGGGTCGGCTCATATATCAGCATCAAAACCCAGCCACCGGCTTTGCGCAAAAGATAACCATTGATTTGAAGGGGCCGGCCTATCCGGCGGGAATTTATCTGCTTGAAACAGGAGTTGGAGATAAAAGAAAGGTGTTTAAGCTGGTGAAGCAATAAAGATAAAGAACGAAGTTAGAAGTACGAAGTACGAATGACATGCTTTGAACAGTAACTTGTTAGTAGGGGCTGTTTTTGATACCCGGCATTTGAAAGTACGAAGTTAGAAGTTAGAAGTACGAACTTAAAGAATCGCAAAAGCCTTTAATCAGCCTTGCGTACAATTTCTTTTGAAAAGGGTTCTGATTCGTACCTCGTACTTCTAACTTCGTACTTTAGCCCAAAGTTGTAAAACAAAAAAAGCCCTCCGTTCAAGAAGGGCTCCTAAAAAAACTATTTCATTCTTACCAGCCTTGCTTGGCTACACCGGCTTTAATGGCAGCCAGCGCTTTTTCTGCGCCCATCAGGGTGGTCAGTTTATTTCCTTTACCATCATTTCCCTGGGCCATATAGGCACCTTTAGCGGTTTTCGTGATAACGGCATCCAGCATTTCCACACCTTTCTCCTTGGTTTTTACATTGTAGGCTGTAATTTTTACATCTGACATGGTTTAAGTTTTTGCGTTAGTAAAGGCTGAAATTACGCATTCCGGGGGGTTCAGGGGGTGTAAATTTGGTATTTGTAAAAAAAAGGCTCCGAAATTTCGGAGCCAAATTGTTTGTAATCAATATTTTATAAATTCAAAGTCGAAATTGTTAAAACCAGCCGGGAACGGCCTTCAGGGGGTTAAATATCCAGTTTTGCATACTTAGCATGACTTTCAATGAATTCCCTCCGGGGGGCTACTTCATCCCCCATCAGCATACTGAAAACCCGGTCGGCTTCAGCGGCACTTTCAATAGTTACACGTTTCAGCGTTCGGGTTGCCGGATTCATCGTTGTTTCCCAAAGCTGGGAAGCGTTCATCTCACCCAGACCCTTGTAACGCTGGATATTCACTGAATCATCCTTCCCTCCGCCCAGTTTCTCGACCCATAATTTACGCTGGTCTTCGTTATAAGCATACGCCTGTTCCTTGCCTTTCTTCACTAAATAAAGCGGGGGCTGTGCGATATAGACATAACCCTGTTCCACCAACTCGGTCATATAACGGAATACAAAAGTCAGGATCAGGGTGGCGATATGTGAACCGTCCACGTCAGCATCGGTCATAATGATCAGCTTATGATAACGGAGACGGCTCAGGTCAAGGGCCTTTGGATCTTCGGCCGTACCCATTTTCACGCCCAGGGCGGTAAACATGTTCCGGATCTCCTCATTGTCATAAATCTTATGCTCCATGGCTTTTTCCACGTTCAGGATCTTACCCCGGAGAGGCAGGATAGCCTGAAAACTCCGGTCACGGCCCTGTTTGGCGGTACCGCCTGCTGAATCTCCCTCAACCAGGAAAAGTTCGGTCTTATTGGGATCACGGTCAGAACAATCAGCCAGTTTACCGGGCATTCCTCCGCCGGTCAGTACTGTTTTACGTTGTACCAGTTCGCGGGCTTTACGGGCGGCTGCACGGGCCTGGGCTGCCAGGATCACTTTAGCTACAATATTCTTGGCTTCGCGGGGATTTTCCTCCAGGTACGCTTCCAGCACTTTGGAAACAGTACTATCCACAATACCCATCACTTCGTTGTTACCCAGCTTGGTCTTGGTCTGTCCTTCAAACTGGGGCTCCGGTACTTTCACGGAGATAATAGCGCTTAATCCTTCCCGGAAGTCATCGCCTTCGATTTCCACTTTCGCTTTTTCAAATAAACCGTTCTTGTCACCATAGCTTTTGAATACCCTGGTCAGTGCCCGGCGGAAACCGGATACGTGGGTACCTCCTTCAATGGTATTGATATTATTGACGTACGAATAGATATGTTCATTGTAACTGTCGTTATAGTTCATAGCTACTTCCACAGCCACATTGGTGGCCTCATCCCGTCCTTCCACGGAAATCACTTTCGGGATCAGGGTATTGCGGCCGGCATTGGAGTCCAGCATTTCCACAAACTCCACAATTCCACCTTCGCTGTAAAAACTTTTGGAGTATTTACTGCCGTCTTCATTTTGTTCCCGCAGATCGTTCAGGATGATGCGTACGCCGCGATTCAGGTAAGCCAGTTCGCGCAGGCGGCTTTCCAGGATGTCTTTATTGTAAGTGGTGGTAATGAAGATGCTGCTGTCGGGCCAGAAATGCACCCGGGTGCCGGTGGTTTCACTGGTACCCACTTCACGTACCGCATATTGCGGAACCCCGATATGATATTCCTGTTCAAATATTTTTCCATCACGGTTAACCGTTACCAGCAGGCGCGAACTTAAAGCGTTTACGCAACTCACACCCACGCCATGTAAACCACCCGAAACTTTATAGGTATTCTTGTCAAATTTACCACCTGCATGCAGCACCGTCATAACCACTTCTAAGGCACTCCGTTTTTCTTTGGTGTGCATGGCGGTAGGAATACCACGGCCATCATCCTGCACACTAATGGAATTATCTTCATGTATGGAAACAGTGATATTCTTGCAATAGCCTGCGAGGGCCTCATCAATGGAGTTATCTACCACTTCATATACCAGGTGGTGCAACCCTTTAACACCAATATCGCCAATATACATGGCGGGTCTTTTCCGAACCGCTTCTAAACCTTCTAATACCTGTATGCTGTCTGCCCCGTAATTCCTGTTCTGGGCCTCGTTACTGTTCATTTGTTCCTGGGTCATAAATGCTTGTCAGTCCTGTGTTTTAAGTAATTTTCAGAAGTGGGCAAAGCTAATGAAAATAAGGGGTT
>CAZYTV010000187.1:0-8872 GCA_964650455.1 uncultured Chitinophaga sp.
CGGAATAATTAAATCCGGCATCACTTATCATTGAAGGCATCAAACCCCTCGCATTGGCTTCAGTCGGCTTAAATCCATCTAAGCCACGGATTAGATTAAATAACATCCGTTGAAACCCTGATGCTGAACGGCCAAAATCTGCAAAAATAATCTGCCCTCCGGTTTTGGATACTCTGTATAACTCTGCAAGCATTTTTCGCTTGACTGTAGTATCTAAATGATGAAATACCAGACAGGAAATAATACGATCAAATCTGGAATCAGCAAAAGGGAGATGTTCTCCATCATACGCTATAAACTTTATTTCCATTCCTTTCTCCCCGATTTTTTCAGAAGCCTTTTTAAGTATCGTCTTATCAATATCAATACCGGTTATATTGATTGAAGGTCTATGCGCCTTTGCCATTATAGTAAGTGTGCCTGTTCCGCAACCAAAATCAAGCACTGCAGCATAATCAGTGAGAAATGATGTGTTTATCAAAGTTTGCTTAATCCTTCTTTCCGGCATGGTGACGCCGACAAAAAAATCATATAGCGGTGTAAGCCATCTAAACCGTAATGCTGATACATATTTTGCTTCGGCCATAATGTAGTAATTGATTAGTGATTGTGTCCCGCCATTGGGTCTGCTCCCTTTTTAAATACATATTCGCTGTGCAGAAGGTATGCACCTGTTAATACAACTATATCTCCTTCTTTTAAACCTGATTTAATCTCAATTCTATCACCGCTTTCCAGACCTGGCTGAACCATTATACTTTTAAATGTGTTTTTTCCCGTCTGTAACCAAATAGTTGCCCCTTTGCCATCCCGGATGACTGCGTCAACCGGCAGGGTTATTGATTTTCGCTGCGGACTTTTCAATAATACATAAGCAGGCATACCGGGTTTTAACTGATTGCCCGGATTGGGGATGGAAACCCGAATAAGATTGATTCGTGTGTCAGGATTGATCTCCGGATTCACAAATTCAATCCTGCCTCTGATTTCCTTATTCTCAAAATCAGGGAGTTGAACAACAGCAACGCTATTACTGTTTACTACCGCCATTTGTGAGGTATAAACCTGTGCCTCTGCCCACAAGGTGGAAAGGTCGGCCAGTTTTACAATTGTACCGCCTTCCATTACATAATCACCTTCCCGAATATCGAGTTGTGTAACATAGCCGCCTGCTGTACTGTAAAATGTAGTGGTTGGTGATGCTTTTCCTGTTTGTGTCAGTTCTGCTATCTGTGGTTCACTTAACCCCCAAAGCAGCAGTTTGTTTCTGGCACTCTGAATCAACTGGTCAAAGTCAATCACCGTTTCAGCAGAAAATGCCCTTTTCTTATCCAATGCCAAAAGATACTCCTGCTTTGCATTGTTTAAATCCTCGCTGTAAATCTCATACAGGGGTGAACCTTTTTTAACGTAATCACCCATATTTTTATAAAACAATCTTTCAACCCTGCCCATTACTCTTGAACTGACCGAGGTTGTTTTCATCTGGTCAAAATTCAATGTGGCTGTTAAAATCAACTGGTCGCCAATTGTTCCATTCCTAATAGTATCTGTCGTTATGTTCCCTAACTGAATTTGCTGTTCGCTTAATTGCAATTCATCCTTATTCTCCCCGTTCTTTTTCTTTACCGGAGTTAAATCCATTTTGCAAATGGGACATTTGCCAGGTTTGTATTCCACCACCTGCGGATCCATAGAACAGGTATAATAAGTTTCCGGGTCTGCTGCTATTTTATTTTTATTCTTGCAGGATGCCAGAACAAATAATAGAAATGTGATAATAGTGATATACCGCATAATCAGTTTTTAACTTTGATAAAACTTTCGCTATCCATAAGAAATTGTGCATTTAACGCCACAGAATCCTTCGCTGTTAATCCGCTAAGCACCTGTATATGCTTTTCATGAATGATGCCGGTACTGATCTTCTTCGCTCTAAAGCCTCCGTCTGATTGTTGAAATACCACTTTATCCATGCCTAATGAAATCACAGCATCTTTTGGTAACCAATAAGCTTCTTTGGTATTTCCGAAAACGGTTGCTTTCACCTGGCTGCCAACAGGGATTTTTAAAACACTGTTATTGAAATATACTCTGGCTGTCAGTGTTTTACTTTCTTTACGGTAAAAGGGTTCTATGAAATCAATACTTGCCCGGAAATCATTCCCCGGTGCAGTTTCCGGTACAATCCGTACCGTGTTCCCTGTTTTTACCATCGATTGATTTTCGCCATATATATTTAATATAGCCCAGGCCCTGTCCGGATTGAAAACAGTAAAAACAGACTGCCCCTTCTGCACATACATTCCTTCCTTCAAAGTCAGTTCTTCAGTAATCAGAGAAATATCTCTCATATTACCAGGTTCTTTATTCATGCCGCCATCGTTGGCTGCTTCATGTATATGTCCACTGTAATTACTGTACACAGCAATTGTTAATGATGGCTGACCGGCTTTTATTACCTGCCCCAACTGTTCATTACTCATACCTAATAACAATAGTTTTTCCTTTGCAGCCTGAATAAATGTGATGTTTTCTGCATCATTCTTTAACAGGAACAAAAGATTCTGCTGTGCAGTAAGTAATTCAGGGCTGTATATATCCAATATCTTTTGGCCTTTGGCAATTTTCTGATAACGATAGCGGACATATAACTTCTCAATTCTGCCTGACACTCTTGCTGAGATACTTCCCACCTGCCTTGTGTCATAAGCAATATTGCCCAGGGCTTCAATCTCAATCTGTTCTCCCCGTTGCTCAATGGTGGTAACAGGAATGGATGACACTACAAATTCGTTGGTTGGTCTTAGCAATGATCCCATTTCAATATCACCCGGATTATTGTTGGCAGATACCTTCTTCACCAAGTCCATTCCGCAGATTGGGCAAGCACCGGGTTTGTCTCTTATTACTTCGGGGTGCATGGAGCAGGTGTATTCTGCTTTCTCCTTTTCCTGATTATGATCCTCCATTTTCACCAAGTCCATTCCGCACTTTGGACATGTGCCGGGTTTATCACTGAAGACTGAATCTTCCGGCATGGGGCAGGTGTACATTTCTTTAGCCCCGTCTGACCGATGGCCTTTATGGGAATCCTTATCACTGTTACAGGCTACAAGTGCAACAATTAAAGCAAGGAGGCTGAATAAAAGTAATTTCTTCATTTTATGTCCGGTTAACTCAATTGATATTGTAACATCATGCCATCGTCTTCGTGTTCCAGGTTATGACAATGGAATACAAACTTTCCGGTATTGCTTTCAAATGGAACAAGTACTCTTACTGTTTCACCCGGCATTACCAGTACCGTATCCTTCCATCCGCTTTCTGAAGCTATCCTGGTTCCCCTGCCACCCGTTCGGTCAAGCACCTGGAAAAATACCCCATGTAGGTGCATAGGGTGTGGTTCATCTCCTTTGCTGTTGTCAAAAACCCAAATTTCATTAGTATTGGCAGCAACATTCTCGTCAATACGGTTGCTGTCAAATAATTTGCCGTTGATACGGTGCCGCATCTGCATGCCGTCATTCATGGGATATCCATGATGCTCCATTGCATTTGAAATATCAAATGTTCTTGTCTTTACTGCTGATGAAACCTGGATATTACTAATTACACTCAGGTTAGCAGGAACTGTAAATGGATCGGTAACTGTGGATGTTACTTTAAACTTCATTATTCTGAAAGATTGCTTACCCTGTGCAGCGCCACCCTGTACAAATTCTTTACTCATTAAAAATAGTTCAGTACCGACTGTTACTCCGCTAAAGTTGACCAATACGTCCAATCTTTCACCAGGCGCAATCAAAATTTCTTTTATAGTAACCGGATTTTTCAATAGGCCTCCATCATTACCGATTACTATTATGTCGGCATTATTGCTGAGAGCAAGGTTGTACACCCTTGCATTAGAACCATTCAATAAGCGAAGGCGGTAATACCGGGTGGATACATCTGTATAAGGTGAGTAAATGCCATTGACTACAATTGAGTCACCCATATAGCCAGCCATTACTTCTTCCATAGAAGGATTATAAGTTATTCCGCTATTAGTGATGCGTTTATCCTGTATCACCAATGGGATTTCGTATTGACCAGATGGGAGGTTCAGCGCAGATTCCTCTGCGTCATTAATAATGAATAAACCAGCTAATCCCTGGAATACCTGCTTACCGGTTTTTTCATGAGGATGCGGATGATACCAGCTTAAACCAGCTCGTTGATTTACCGTGAACTGATATCGGAAATTGCTGCCTGCATCGGCCAACTGGTCAGGATGGCCATCCATCAACGCCGGAATTTTTAAGCCATGCCAATGTATATTGGTATGTTCCGATAAATTATTCTGTAAAAGAATATTCACTGCATCCCCTTTATTTACTTTGAAAGTAGGGCCGAGCAGGCTGTTAGGTTTGTAACCTAATACTGGTATAGTCGTACCCTTTAAATTGGCAGTTGTGGCCTGGGCCGTAAGCGTTTGATTCAATCCAGCCTGAGCTGGAAATGAAAGGAGTTTTGAAAAATCACCTTCGGTTACCATTACAGGTTCCGTCATTAAACCCATGTGATGTTCCTTTTTACAGCCACTGCAACTGACCAGAAATCCGGCTAATGAACCACCGGTTACTACCGTACCGGCACTAAGGCCTGATATTTTCAAAAAGTTTCTTCTTTGCATACAGTGTTGCTTTAATTTTTTTCGATAATTCTTTCGATCGTTACCTGGAGTTTCAATGCCTGGTTGAGCAGATCCACATATTCCAGTTGTTTCATATTCAACGTTTCCCATGCATCATAAAGCATAAATAACTCTTCTGTGTTCTGCTCATAACCCAGTTGCATGGTCTTGTAATTATTCCGCAGAGCAGGAATAATATTTTCTTCGTATAGTTTTATTTGCTTTTTCTTTAAATCAAGTTCATTTCTCATGCCATAGGCCATGCCGCTGTATTCATTCACCATCATTTCCTTTTGTGATTGTATGGCATAGGTTTTCCATTTCAGGCTTTCAATATTAGCCTTGTTCATTTTAGATGACCATTTTGCCATCGGAATCCGTACCATGCCCATGATGGTGTACTGCATAGGCTGACCGCCAAAACCAATCATATTATCGTAGCGTATACCAAACTGGGGCTTGAGTGCAGCTTTTTCTGTTTCCTGTTTCAGCAATGTGAGGTTGATTTCCTTGTTTAGAGATTTCAGGTCACTCCGGTTAGTGTAGAATAATGTGCTGTCAAAAACAAGCGCTGAATAATCGCTTAATAAATAGGTGGTATCAATATCAAATCCTATCATGGCATTTCTGCCCATCAATGAATTAAGGCGGATGCGTTTTTCCCTGATGTCGGCTTCAAACATAAGTTGCATATTCTTTACATCACCCAATGCTGCTTTTGCTTTGTAATAGGCGCTTATTTTCTCCAACCCGTTTCTATATCGTATCTCCGCATTTTTAATCATGAATTCCAGAATCCTTTCGTTTTCACTCAGTATCACGAGTTTCTTTTTCAGGATAATCCATTCGTAAAAAAACTGCTTTGCATCATTGATCAATTCATTGAGTGTGGCATTCTTTCTTTCCTTTTCCACGGATGACATAGCTTTCATATACCTTTCATCTGCGTCCAGCTTTTTTCGGTTGGGGAACATCTGTTCGCCGGATACCATCACAGAACCCATACCCGGTATATCGCCTTCCCGATGCCAAAGCCGCACATCATAGGGTGTCATAAACTGGCCGATGCCTACCTGCGGCGGCATCCAGCTTCTTGCACCCTTAGCCGCTTCATCCATGGAACGTATTTCATTATCATACATTTTAACCACAGGATGCGATGATTTGATGCTATCAATAACAGCATCCAGTTTTAAGATTTGCGAATGGCTGCTGCCAGCAACCACAGATGCAAACAATGCCAGGATTAGTTTATTCTTTAACATCAATTAATTCAATTTTACCTTTACGTTTTAATTCTCTTTCCTTAATCATTTCAAATATGACAGGGGTAATCAGTAGTACATAAATGGTAGATGAAAGTGTACCGCCAATCAATGGAATAGTGATGGGACGCATTATATCGCTGCCTACACCCGTAGCCCAGAGAATGGGTATCAAACCAAAAAGCCCAACTGATACGGTCATCAGTTTTGGCCTTAATCTCTTTGCTGAACCTTCTATTACAAATTCACGAATGATAGCTGGTGTTAAAGTTGCTTTGGAGTTGCCGTGTTTTGCCACCATATTATTCATGGCCTCATTCAGGTAGATTGTCATGAGCATAGCAGTTTCAATAGCCATCCCGAACAAGGCGATAAAACCTACTGCCACCGCAACGGATAAATTAATGCCATAAAAATAAACCATGAAAACCCCACCGATCAATGCAAACGGAACTGTTATCATCGTAATAGCAGCTTCTTTAAAAGAATGATAAGTGAAATACAATACCATGAAAATGATGATTATCACTATGGGCAAAATCATTTTCAATGTACGATTAGCCCTTATCTGGTTTTCCCACTGGCCGCTCCATTCCAGGAAATATCCTTTAGGAAGTTTAGTTATCATCTGGTTTAATCTTTCCTGTGCCTCATTTACGGTGCTTCCCAAATCTCTTTCTCTTACATTGAAAAGAACGGTGCCCCTGAGCATGGCATTTTCTGAATTAATCATTGGCGGTCCATCGCTGAGTTTTATTTCTGCGACGGCCTCTAAGGGAATCGGACCGAAATTCATCGTCTGAACCTGTAACCTCTTTAATGATTCCAGGTTATTACGGAAATCCTGACCGTACCGAGCATTTACTGAAAAGCGCTGGCGGCCTTCAATCGTCGTAGTAAGCTTCATCCCTCCCAATGCACTTTCAATGACCGTATTAACATCATCCACACTCAGTCCATACCGGCCAATTTCCTCCCGTTTCACTGCAATGTCAACATACTTACCGCCGGTGATGGGTTCCACATACAAATCTTTTATGCCTTCAATACCTTCCAATTGCTTTTTGATAGTTTGGGCAAAGGCATAAATACTGTCTAAGTTTTGTCCATACACTTTCAACCCAACATCGGTCCGAATACCTGTTGAAAGCATATTAATACGGTTAATAATAGGTTGTGTCCATCCATTGGTAACACCCGGTATCTGCATTTTGGAATTAAGCTCATTGATGATACCATCTTTCGTCATTCCCTTTCTCCATTCGCTTTTTGGCTTCAGCAGAATAATGGTTTCTATCATACTGATAGGTGAATTATCCGTTGCCGTATTTGCCCGGCCTGCCTTGCCCAGTACATGTGAAACTTCTGGAACAGTGCTGATGATTTTATCTTGCACCTGCAGCAGTCGTTTAGCTTCTGAATTGGACACATCGGGTAATGTAACAGGCATAAAGAGCAAGGAACCTTCATCCAGCGGTGGCATAAATTCAGAGCCGAGCCTTGTCATCATTATGATGCCGGTTGCCAGGGCAATAATATTTACCGCAATGGTGGTTTTACGCCACTTCAAACACCACTTCAGGATTGGGGTATAGATTCTTTCCAGCGTTCTTGTAATTGGATTGGCACTTTCAGGCTTTAATCTGCCTTTGAGAAAAAATGAAATCAGTACAGGAGTTAAAGTGATAGCAAGAAAAGCATCGATCAGCAGGATGAACGTTTTTGTCCATGCCAGCGGATGAAAGAGCTTGCCTTCCATACCCGTAAGCAGAAATACCGGAAGAAAAGAAGTAACCACGATGATGGTAGAATAAAATACACCTGGGCCCACCTGCTTGGATGACTTCTCAATAATTTCACTCCGTTCTTCAGGTGTCAGCGGGTCTTTATTTCTTTTGAGCAATTTTGCCATATTTATGCTTTGTCGGATGAGTTAATTTTTGCTGTTTGCGCTTCACTGATATGCCGGTAAGCATTCTCCACCATAACAATACCATCATCTACCACCACGCCAATAGCCAGTGCAATACCTGTTAATGACATTATGTTGGATGAAATACCAAACATTTCCAGGAATATAAAACCGGCCGCTACAGAAATAGGTAATTGAATAAGGATAATTACAGCACTTCTCCAGTGAAATAAAAAAATAAGAACAATAAGAGATACAGCAATCATCTCTTCAATCAGTGTTCCTTTTACCGAATCAATAGCTTCCTGTATCAAAGTGCTGCGATCATAGGAGGTTTTAAATGTCACCCCTTCGGGCAATCCTTTTTCTACTTCCTTCATTTTCGCTTTTACAGCTTCAATTACTTTATTGGCATTCTCATTATACCGCATCACTACAATGCCGCCCACCACCTCACCTTTCCCATCCATATCAAAGATGCCGAGACGTAAATCACCACCCATTTGTACTGTGCCGATGTCTTTTACTCTAACCGGGATACCATTATAGTTTGCGAGTGCAATGTTTTCAACATCCTCCTTACTTTTTATATAGCCGAGGCCCCGAATGATATAGGCCATATCTGCCATTTCAAACTTTCTGCCGCCTACATCATTGTTATTCGCTTTTACTTTATTCATTACATCCATCAGCGAGATGTTGTAAAACTGCAGTTTTACCGGGTCAACCACCAACTGGTATTGCTTTTCAAATCCGCCAAATGAAGCTACTTCTGCAACACCCGGCACTGTTTGCAAGGCAAACTTGATATACCAGTCCTGCAAGGCTCTTTGCTCACCCAGATCCAATTTCGGCGCATCTAAATGGTACCAGTAAACATGACCTACACCCGTGCCATCAGGCCCTAATGTGGGGGTTACACCCTGCGGTAATAACCGCTGTGCAAAATTCAGTCGTTCCAGTACTCTTGTTCTTGCCCAATAGATGTCAACATTGTCTTCAAAAATCACATACACA
>CAZYTV010000188.1:0-8815 GCA_964650455.1 uncultured Chitinophaga sp.
CCACCCATCCAATAATAAGTAGTCTGACCAAATGTGAATAAGGCAGAAAAACTGAGCAGGAGTGTCAATAAAAATCGTTTCATATAGCAGCGTTTAATCGTTTAATAACAGCATCAGCTGTTTTCGGAAATATTCTTTTTTGATACTATAAACATGATACATATCCAGGCCAGTGGCACCAGCATGGCCGCCAGCAGGAAGAAAGACGTATAACTGGTACGTGTAAGTACCGGAATCAGCCAGGTCACGATCAACGTACCAAATACTGCTGAAGTTCCTCCCATGCCGGCCACTGTACCCACATTTTTCCCATGGAAATAATCACCGGGTAAAGTCTGCAGGTTGTTGATCAGAAACTGGAATCCGAACAGTGTGATACTGATCAGTGCAATCGCCACAGCAGGCTGTTCTTTCAGGCGATCGAGGTATATGGCGATACTACCCAGTGAGAGCAGCATAATCACACTGCCGATTGTGATGGCCTGTTTTCTTGCCTTCACGGCGGCGACTCCTTTTCTTATCAGCCAGGAAGAGAAAAAACCACCGGCCAGACCGCCTAATGCTGCAAAGAGGTAGGGTACCCAGGCAAAAGCGCCTACCTGTTTGATATCGAATCCAAAATTTTCTTTCAGGAAAAATGGCAGCCAGGTCACAAACATCCACCAGACCGGATCAATAAAAAACCGGGAAGAGATGACCGCCCAGGTATTCCTGAATGCCAGCAATTTCTTCCAACTGTAAACTTCAGTAGCCACCGGTGCTGTGGCTTTATTGGTAGCGGAAGAAAGAATGTGTTTCTGTTCTTCCGGTGTTATCCAGGGATGTTTGTCCGGTGTGTTCTTATTAATGAGCATCCAGGGAATAATCCATAACAATCCGAGTACGCCAATACCGGCAAAAGTCATTTTCCATCCGAATGCCAGGTAGAGATAAGCGATGAACGGTGCCGATACCACTGAACCCAGTGAGGCACCGGCTCCGAAAATACCCTGGGCAATGGCCCGTTCTTTCGCCGGAAACCATTCTGCATTGCTTTTTGCAGCTCCCGGCCAGTTACCGGCTTCACTTAGTCCCAGGAAGAAACGGAAAATATTGAACGACACAAGTGTTTTTGCTAAAGCATGCAGTGCAATGGATATACTCCAGCCGACAATGGAAACGAGGAAACCAAGCCGGGTACCGATGGCATCCATCAGTTTACCGGTAACGGTTTGCCCGATTGCATAGGCAATCATAAAGAAAGTGGTGATCAGTTTCAGCGCGTCTTTACTGTCTGCTTCAGTGATTCCAAAATCCTTATGGATATACGGCCATAGTATATTGATGGCGGTACGGTCAATATAATTAATGATCGTTGCCAGCCCGATGAGCCCGATAATATACCAGCGTAAACCTTTTACTTTCATAATTTTCAGTTACTCAAAGGAATATTGGCAATACCGCCCTGTGCCCCGTTTACGGTGTTATCAGCATATACTTTATTGCCGGTGGATGTGCCATTGCTCCCGCTGAGCTGAATATTAAACCCATATCCACTTGCATTTACAGTACACTCATTATTTTTAAATTCATTATAATTACCCCATCCCGGGTAGGCCACATGCACCTGGAATCCATCTTTAAAAATGCTGCCCCCTGGATTAAATCCGGTGTTTTGTTCAATGAGGTAATGATTTCCTTTTACATCCATCCAGCTGTCACCACTGTTTGCACCGGTGATACCGGTGGCATCAAAATAATTCCCACGGATCAGTCCGCCGGTTGTGCCCTCCTTTACATCAATACATTCAGCGGTGATTCCCGGACCTATCCGGTTATGGATAATCCGGTTGGAATCACAGAAATCCGGTTGCCCGTTGGTATAGACAGCCCAGTTATTTTTGGCTGAACCGATATAAATGCCTTCTCCGTAATCAGGTGTTTTAAGTCCTGCCTGGCTGATATCACAATCCTGGACCGTGTTGGAAGAGCTGTATTTACGGAGATGAATCGCTTCTTCGCCAATACTGAACACGTTTAAACTGTCAATCATGCAATACCGGGCCCCATCCATCATTAACCCTTTTAAGCCGTTTGTAAGTGTAAATCCTTTTATGGTCCAGTAACTGGCCTGCAGGTGAAGCACATAGCCTGTACTGATGCTTTGTGCATCCAGGATCACATTCCGGCTGCCACGCAATATCACGGGTTTAGTTGCGGTACCGCTGACCGCGGTTCCGATAACAAATTTTCCTTTATAGGTACCATCGGCCAAGATGATCTCATCTCCCGGCCTTGCATCCAGTAAAGCGGCATTCAGTGCGGCGGCGGTGGAAACAGGTACCACACGTAATGGTCCTCCCCCGGGCATGGGTCCCGGAGTCTGTGCAGGGGTATTGTTTTTATTACATCCTGCAAAAAGCATCCAGCTATATAAACATAGTATCCTCAGCATTGAATCGTCTTATTAACTGTTTGCAATAAAATCTTCGCGCATCGGGCTGAATACATCAATTAACACTCCGGCTTCCAGGCATACGGCCCCATGAAGCATCCCAGGGGGAATATAAAAAGCATCCCCTGCCTTCAGTATTTTTTTTCCTTCCCCGATTTCCACTTCAAAGACCCCGCTTTCCACATGGGTGATCTGTGTATGCGGATGCTTGTGAACTGTTCCCACCCCGCCTTTATCAAACGACACTTTCACCAGCATCAGCCGGTCATCGTACGACATAATTTTTCTTTTGACGCCTTTATCGACTTCCTGCCATTCGAGTTCATTGTTCTCAATGAAAACCCTGGCCGCTTCAGTTGATCCCATTTCTTTCATTTTAATGGTATTATATAATTAACAACCTACTTTAATTTAATTCCGTTGTAATACACCGCAAATGGTCCCTGCCAGCTATAACCGGAAATACGATGGTTAATTCCGGCAGCGGCCTGGTCGTTTGACTGTGCTATAATGATTATTTTATCAGCCAGAGTGATCTCTGCAATGGTATACTGTGTATCCTGCCGGATCAACCTGATCTTTTTTACTGCTGAATATGCTGCTGTGGAAAACTCATTGATTGGATCAAATTTTCCGTGGATCTCGAGTACATTCACATAGGTCTGATTCATGCCTTTATTCCGGAGAATTATGGCCGGTTCATGCCGCAGATTGAAATTCGGATCATTGGCGCCTGTGCGGGTAAAAAAAACAGTGGCTGTTCCCTGTACGAGTGAGGAAATACTGTAATAAGACCGGTCATTCAGGAAAGTAAGCTGCACCATTGTATCCCTTACCTCAGCCTCTGCTTCCTTCCATAAATACTGGTAACCGTTCTTCTTCCCGAGCGTTTCCTGCTTATCGGTAAACGGCTTATACTGTACAGAGGTACTGATCAGTTGTCCGTTGTAATGAAAGGGCAGGTCATACTGGTGTTCTTCCCCGGATTCAACAGTAAAGAGATCGGTCATTAAGCGGCTGCCCCCTGGCAAATCCAGCAGGTAAACGGTGCGTTGAAGGTTTGTTCCGGTATAGGCTTTATCTGTTTTGGCAGACACCACCTGCACAGCCGGACCGGATATATTACTAAATCTTTTTTCCGCAGGGTACTTTTCGGCCGTCACTTCTTTACCATCAAAATGACTTTTCTCATCCAGCACCAGGGTATTATGCGCAATGGTTTGTGCCGCATACCCTTTTGTTTCGGGCAGATACCGGCCTCCGTATTTTTGTTCAATACCGATAAATCTGACGGCTCCATAATCACTGAGAATTTCATTACCCTTATCGTACAGGCTATAATTCAGTTTATCATAATGTCCGTGAGAAAGTCCATGTGATGTGTATTTAAAGATCAGGCTGGTCAGCTGATCCCCTTTCCCTGTCCGTAATACAGATACACCTCCCCTGTCCCCTTTGCTGCCATCCCGGTATTCCACGGTTTTATAGGGGAAGCGGAGTGTATTATTTTTCCCGGTTGCCAGTGCGGCGGCAATAGCGACTCCCCCTTTGTTCAGCAGTACCCGGTTCTGTGCACGGGCCACCACCAGCAAGGCTTCGTCTTTTCCATATACATCCCAGGCTATATCAACAGCAGTGATCAGCTCATTGCTGGTATAATCTTTTTCTTTTAGTGCATCATTCAACGGGTAAAAAGTTCCATCCAGGTTGGTCTGCTGCAGGCCTGCCATCAGGGCTTTCTGTAAAATGCGGTCGCGGTATTGAAAAATTTTCAGTTCCGGCCTTGCTTTATCAAGGGCCGTTGCCAATAAATAATAAGGCAGGATGGCATAACGGGTATAATAAGGACCCTCTGCATAAAAACCATCTGGAGAAAACAAACCGTCCATCAGTGCGATGAATCCGCTTTTACCGTCTTTCTTCGTCCCATAAAGCGCCATATCTATATAGTCCTTGTTCCCGGTAGCAATGCCTACCAGTCCTACCCCGGCACAGGCCCATACACCATGGTTGTGAATCAGGTCGAACCAGGTCTGCAGGTCACGGGTGATGAATTCAACTTCAGGTTTAAAGGCACCCTCTTCAATCGTTTTACGGTCAGCCGCACTGATTCCATGATAAGCGAGATCAAAGGCCATTCCGCTATACACCAGCCAGTTGGCATCATTAAGTGCCTGCCAGAAAAGGCGGCCGGGTGAACTGCTGGTCGCCTGGGGGTGATTCTTTAACGTGGGATTAAGTGCTGCATATTTCAGGAGTGTGTTGCTGACCAGTTTTGCATATTTCAGATCTCCGGTCAGATTATATAATATACCACTGTTAAACATCAGCATATAGTTATACTTATGTTTATCGTGTGTATATCCCCCGGCCGGATCCCTGGGAACCGGCACATCAATCTCTTTCAGGAGCCATTGGTCCACTTCCTGTTTTATATCCCGGTAGGACCGGCTCAGCAACGGGTATCTGAACAGGTCTTTTTTCACGGAGGCGGCCTCAGCCCTGGTAAAAAAAGTAACCGGGTGCTGTGCTTTCAATTGTACAGGAAAGCAGCATAGAAGCAGGCAAAACGTTTTCAGCAATCGCATGTTTGTATTCAGTTGAGCGAAACGTGTAACAATACAGCTTATACGAAATAGGTACCCCCATTAATCTCCACACTTTCCCCGTTAATAAAAGACGATGCGGGGCCTGCCAGGTAACAAACCAGGTCGGCCACTTCCCCGGCTTCTCCTTCCCTGCGCAATGGGGTGGCAGCGGCCACGTTGGTTCTTACCTCCGGTTTGGTAAACGTATTATGAAACGTGGTATTGATCATCCCCGGTGACACACAATTGACCCGGATTCCTTTCGGTCCGAGTTCTTTTGCCAGCCCCCTGGTCATAGTTAATACACCGCCTTTAGCAGTCGCGTAGGCCAGTGCACCAAAGCCACCACCATCCCGGGCTGCCTGGGAGGAAAAGTTTACAATCGTACCTCCTTCTGTCATATAGGGCACCACTGCCCTGGTGACCAGGTACACGGTCTTCAGGTTAACAGCTATAACACTATCCCAGAATGATTCATCGAGGTCGGCCAGCACTTTACGGCCCATCAGTCCGCCCGCAACATTCACCAGGATATGAATCTTATTTCCGAATGCAGCCACACAGGCATCTGTCACCTGCTGTACATCTGCCGGACGGGTCATGTCACCGTAGGCAATAATGGCTTCACCACCGGCCGCTTTGACGAGACCGAGGGTTTCATCAGCAAGTTCTTTATTACCGAAATAATTGACACAAACTCTGGCACCCGCTGCAGCCAGTTTTAAGCAAACCTGGCGGCCTATATCCCTGGAACCACCTGTAACGATGGCTACTTTTCCTGAAAACTGGTTCATATAAAAAAATTTAAGCGCAATCAATACGTACAAACAGAAAGCGAAATCAGCGAATGGTCATCCTGGCAATATCCCGCTTCAACGGGCTGTTTTCACTTGCCGGTTTACTTTCGATGGTAATATTAAGTGGAATAATCAGGCGACCTTTTTTTTGACCATTAGAATATTTTTAATTTAAACCTATTCTACCTAATTAATTGTGATTTATTAACCATATTTTAAAGGTTTTCTAAATAATCATAACCGATAACGTTACCGGCAACGCTGCCGGGATTTTCATAAAGGTCTTCTTCATAGCTTTAATCCCTGATACCTGAACGATATGAATAAGCCTGCCACAATAAAAGATATCGCCAAACAACTGAATATTTCGATCTCCACTGTATCCAGGGCCATCCGGAATGCATCGGATGTAAACCCGGAAACAAAGCGGGCTGTTATGGCCCTTGCGGAAGAACTCGATTACCAGCCCAACCGGCTTGCGCTCAGTCTCAAACAAAAACAAACCCATAATATCGGGGTATTGGTTCCCAATCTCGATTATGTATTGTCCACCATGGTAAAGGGAATAGATGAAGTGGCCCTGGAAGCCGGTTATACCGTTTTGGTTTGCCAGAGTAATGAATCTTTCGGGCGTGAGATTGTCAATACCCGCCGCCTGCTGGATAGTCTTGTGGATGGTTTTATCATATCTGTATCCAGTGAAACAAAAGTATTTGATCACTTTAAAAAAATTCTGGATAAGAAAATGCCGGTCGTGGTATTTGACCGGGTAACCCCTTTTCTGCAGGCACCCGGGGTGCGGATCGACAATGAAGACGGAGGCTTCCAGGCGACTGAGCATTTAATCGAACAGGGATATAAACGAATCGCCATCCTGGCAGGACCCAAAAACCTGCAGATCAGCAACCAGCGGCTGGAAGGATACCTGAAAGGACTCAAAAAACACAAGTTCAAACCAGATAAGGACCTGATTATTCATTGTGATTTCAACCAGGATTATGCATACCTGGCGACCAAAGAACTCCTGGCCATGAAGAAAAGACCGGATGCCATTTTCACGATCAGTGACCGGATGGCCATTGGTGCCATGCTGGCCATTAAAGAAAAAGGATTACGGATGCCACAGGATATCGGGCTGGTGGGCTTTAATAATGAACCGGTAACCAGCCTGGTTACCCCCGGTATTTCCAGTGTCGATCAGCCGGCTTTTGAGTTGGGAAAAATCGCGGCTAAACTCTTTATTGAAAGAGTACACCAGGACGCAGACATGAGCCATGTGGAAGAAGTCCTGAAAACAAAACTGATCATCCGGGAATCGTCCCTCCGTATACTCCCTAAAAACACCCGTTCTAAATAATTTTTTATGTACAAACTCTTTTTGCTGTCAGGCTTACTGCTAACCAGTATTTTTTGCATGGCGGTCACCATTCCGGTAAAGAATATCACGGAGCTCCGGGACGCTGAAAAAAAAGCACAACCCGGTGATATTGTACTGATGAAAAATGGCACCTGGACCGATGTCGTACTCTCCCTTAATTGTCAGGGCACCGCCGGAAATCCGATAACATTCCGTGCAGAAACAGCCGGGAAAGTCATCATCAGCGGCAAATCCCGCCTGGAGATCGGGGGCAGTTATATCATTGTGGAAGGATTACTTTTTACCAACGGCTTTGCCGGAAAAGAACCGGTCATTACATTCCGGACCGGGAAAGAAAGGGTCGCGGAAAACTGCCGGGTTACGAATTGTTCCATTGATCATTTCAATAATCCCGGCAGGATGGAGGAGAATTACTGGATTGCCTTTTATGGAAAAAATAACCGGCTGGATCATTGCAGTTTCCGGGATAAAACAAATATCGGTGTATTGCTGGCCGTTATCCTGGACGATGACCGCAGCCGGCAAAATCATCACTCCATTGACCATAACTACTTCGGGCGACGCGTGCCCCTTGCTTCCAACGGCGGTGAAATGATCCGGGTCGGTGTTTCACAGCATTGTGAATTCAATTCCAATACAAAAATCACGGACAACTTCTTTGAACAATGTGACGGAGAGACCGAAATCGTATCCATTAAATCCTGCAGCAATGAGGTGAAAAATAATGTATTCAGGGAATGCCAGGGTTCTGTTGTACTGCGTCATGGAAACTACAATATTGTATCCGGCAATTATTTTCTGGGCAATAATAAAGCGGGCAGTGGCGGTGTTCGTGTTATTAACAAAGGACAACAGGTACTCAATAATGTGTTTTACCAGTGCCGGGGCACCGATTTCCGTTCCCCCCTGGCAGTGATGAATGGTATACCCAACTCACCTGCCCACCGCTATGTTCAGGTTACGGATGCCGTAATAACCGGAAATACTTTTTATGAGTGCACTCCTGCTACTTTTGGTGAAGGCAGCGATGCGGAACGGACATTGCCACCAGACCAGGTAAACATCAGCAATAAGCACTTCCACAGTACACTGGATAGTATCATCTACAGAAGTTATGACCGGATGGATGGTATTCAATTCAGCAACAACCGGATCAACCGGATGATCCGCCAGTCCCTGCCCGATGGTTTTATTTCCGGAGATCATGATGCGGCCAAAAAAGCAATCGGGACGATCAGCGGGGTGGAAAAGAAAACCCGGCAGGCAGCAGGAGCCCACTGGTTTACCAAAAGCAACATTCAACTACCCATCAGATGGAAACAACTGAATTGTCCGGATGCGGTAAGCATTGCCAGGGCACTGGCATTAAAAGATCCCGTTTCTATCCGGTTAACCGGTAAAGAATATCAAACTGAACAGCCCTTTATGATCACAAAACCGGTTCGTATCAGCAGCGCAGGCACCGGATTTACGGCATTCAGCTCCTCCCCAATTGAAAGCCTGTTTATCCTTGAAGGCAAAGGGCATCTTCAATTGGACAAACTCAGGATGGATGCACAGGGCATACAGGCCGGTTCATTAATTTCCAGCAGTAAAAAAGCCCCCTCCGCCCATTTTA
>CAZYTV010000189.1:0-8752 GCA_964650455.1 uncultured Chitinophaga sp.
TGAGGGAACCAAAGACCGGCTGATGCGTATGCCCTGTGATCAGCCAAATATTTTCATTTGCTTCAGCCCATTCATACATGATCCGGTTGTGCAGGGTCTTTCTCTCCGCATTATAAGCGGGTGTATTGGGATTGATACGCAGGAAGGCCTGTAGGGGTGCCCAGATATTGGCAATAAAGAATTTACTGAACCAGTTGCCGTCGGATTGGGCATCACCCTGGTGGCCGTGAGTAAGAAACAGATCGAAGTTAGCAGTTAGTAGTTCGTAGTCGGTCCTGAGCACAATCCCTTCAAATACCCGTACTTTCTCTCCATAAATATCTTTCAGGTGCCAGGCAGCCAGCGGGTCGTTGTCCCAGAAGAGATCGTGGTTGCCGAATATTTTGATGAACTTTTTCTTTTGCAGGAATTTTTTCTCCAGGGCAAAAACATCGGTGTTCTTTTTTTTTACCTGCCAGATATTGTTTTCCCATAACTCTTCACAATCGCCGAGGTTGATGTAGGTAAACTCCTGCTGATAATAATAGTCCAGTGCTTTCAGGTAATTCTGCTCGGCCCCTGTAAAATCATCAGCACCATCGCGGCGGCCCTTATGCTGGTCAGAAAAAACAATAAAGCGGTCCTTAGCGGGGTCGAATGGGATCAGTAATCCCCTTTTACCCGGATTATCCAGTATGTCTGCATACAGCTTATCCAGTGCTTTGAATACTTTTTCCTGCACCGGCCTTGATGCAAATTTTCTCGCTGCCCAGTTGATTGGTTTATACAATATGACTCGTAGAATGTTCTTCATGATTATCAGTCCAAGTTAAGCATCCCTGCTCAAATTTCCTGCCGCTTAGAACTGAGATTCCTCCTTCGTCGGAATCCAAACAGCGTGATTGTTTTCCGCCCTTATCCCTCCTTCGTCGGGATGACAAGGCCTCTTAGTATACTGCTTTCCTATTCCTTATTTCTTATTCCTTTTACCATTCGGTATGCTCAGGTTATATACCGGTGTTACAAAAGTGTTACGAAACCTTGTCACCCCGAAGCGCAGCGAGGGGTAGCGACTTATTTCGCAGAACATCAATATAGATTCCGACGAAGGAGGAATCAGGAAATAACTGAAAATCGATCAAGTTTATGGAGAAGGCCTCTTAGTACTACTAATTCCTTATTTCATAATCCCAATCACACAAAAAAAGGAGGTTGCCCTTTATTAAGAACAACCTCCTTAGAAAGATTTTCCTCCGGACTTATCTCACATGCACTTTCCCTTCTGCCAGTTTCTTACCGGCTGCATCACCCACCGCTACATAGTATAATCCGCGGCTGGCCTGCATCAGGTTGACAGGAATAATGGTATAAGGTCCTGAAACCGGGAAGAGTTTATCAAACACCACTGCTCCTTTTGAATCAAACACCAGGATCCGTCGCTGTGTGCTGGCTGACCCGTTATTATAATAGGAAACCGAGAAGTTGCCATCATTCGGACTCGGGAATATAAAGAGCCGGTCACTCACATTGGCCGTGATGGTCACCACGGGAGAAAGACTGGAGCAGAACAGGCTGCTGGGCCAGGTTTCCCGGATACTCACCTGGTAGGCACCAAGATTAGTTACGTTTACCTGTAAAGTATTCCCGGTTACAGCAATCGGGTTATTATTCATTGTCCAGTTTGCACTGATCGTGCCACCGGTTGATGCTGAAGGTGTGGCTGTCAGCGTGGTTGTTTCACCAGGGAGCAGTGTACTCAGCGGAGCAGCAGTAAGTCCGACAGTGGGCACCACCCTTACCGTCAGGATGGCGGCTGCAGAGGCGGCCGGTGCGGTACAGGTATTATTGGATAATAAACAACGATAACGGCTATTGCTCATCAGGGCAATAACGCCGTTAGCTGTATAGCTCGAAGAAGTGGCACCGGCCAGGGCTGTCCAGGTAGTTCCTCCATCTGTACTCACCTGCCACTGGTAATTGATGGCAGGAACGCTGCTGCCGGTTACCGTGAAAGTAGCATTTGAACCGGCACAGACTTCAACATTTGCGGGTGACCCGGTCACTACAACAGGCGCATGTACCGTAAGTGTGGCAGCCGTTGACGTGGCCGCAGGACTGCAGGTTCCGCTGACCACACATTGGTATTGATAACCATTAAACCCAACGGTTGCCCCGGTAATATTCAGCGTGGAGGCATTGGCACCTGTATAGGCGCCGGCATTGGTCACATTCACAAATCCGGTGCCGGTGTTCACCTGCCACTGGTAAGTGATCCCGGTACCGCTGGCTCCTGTTGTAAATGATGCATTACTGCCTGCGCAGATAGTCATACTTACCGGGTTGCTGCTGATTGCAGGTAATGCATTCACGGTAAGGTTTGCCGCATTGGATACCCCCGGCGTGGTACAGGTACTGTTTGATAATAAACAACGGTACTGATAACTGCTGTAGGACGTATTTGCACCGGTGAGGGTGAGTGTGGCCGTTGTGGCGCCACCATATACACCACCGTTGGTAATATTGGCAAAACCGGCTCCTGTATTCACCTGCCATTGGTACAGAATGCCTGAACCACTGCCGGCAACAGTAAAGCTGGTATTGGCTCCGTTACAGATCGTCTGGTCCACCGGCTGTGACGTAACCGTTACTGAAGTAACCACAGTCAGTAAAGCGCAGCTAGAGGTGATTGTTGTAGGCCCGCAACTGCTGGTTACTTTGCAGCGATAGGCTGTATTATTCGACCCTGCGTTTACAATCGGAATATTGTAACAGGACGTTGTAGCCCCGGCAATATTCGTCCAGGGTCCTGCACAACCTGCAGCGCTTATTTCCCACTGATAAGTAAGACCGGTACCACTGGCAGTAACGCAGAAGGAAGCAGCATTACCGGCACAAAGATTCAGGTCGGTTGGCTGACCGGTAATTGTAGCAGCCGAACTGACCGTAAGTATTGCTGCTGCAGATGTGGTACTGCCGCAAAGCGTACTTACCACACAACGGTACTGGTTATTATTTAATGCGGTGGTTACTCCGGTGATGGTATAAGCCGTCGCCGTCGCTCCGCTGATATTCGACCAGCTTGTACCTCCATTGGTACTTACCTGCCATTGATAGTTACCGGTAGCCACCACACTAAAGGTTACATTCAGTCCTTCACAAACGGTCTGGTTCAGCGGTTGCGTGGTAATTGCAGGTCCGGTGCCGGGGTTAATGGTAAAACTTACCGTGGTTACCTGGTTCGGTGCACTGGCCGCTGTACCCTGTATGGTTACATTGTAGGTACCGGCAGTCAGGGTATTGGCATTGTTTAATGTAACAACAGAAGAACTACCGGGAACCACCGGGTTCGTGCCAAAGCTGATCGTTGTACCAGCAGGTACTCCGGCAGTGGCAGATAACGTGATGGGGTTGGTGAAGCCACCACCTGAAATGGTGGGCAGGGTTACATTCATGGTGGCCGGTGCCGGACAGGTGGCAGTGGCCGGAGTAGTTGCGCCAAAGCTAAATCCCGTCGGAGGAGGAATGATCGCACTCCAGACCCCACGGCCATGTGTACCCGCAGCAATGGTGCGGTCAGCGGCACGGTACTTGATCATATCGGTACGCACATTCGGGAAACTGGGATTGGCCACCCATACGGTGGCGCCTCCGTTGAGCAGATCTGTTTCCCATACACCGGTCTCAGTGGCGATAAAGGCTTTGTTATTATCGTCAGGATGAAAGAGTGCCCAGCGCACCGGCATATTCGGCAGGTTACCATCAGAAGCGGTCCAGGTGGTTCCCCCGTCATGCGATACCCATACATTGGTAATATTATAATTGCTGCAGGTGGCAATCAGGTGCTGATCGGAAGAACCGGTCACCACACTGTTCACGTATCCGGTTGCTCCGGCAGGCGTAATGGATGTTGCTGTTACTGTGGTGCCGACATTCGCATCATTCACATAAAAAACGGCACCGCTGGCGCCCATACCAAAATAGACGCGGTTGGCCGTATAGGGGGATGCGTGCACGGCGGAAACGTTACCGGTAAACCCGGTGGCGGTCACTACATTGGTAGAAGCAGGGTTTATAACATCTTGCGGATTATTCCAACGCAGGAAAGTACCCGTGTTATTACAGGAATAAATGATGTTGGCATTATTATCATAATCCCAGGGATTCACAAATCTTCCGGTACTCTGGTTATTGACCGGAGTAGACCACGATGCCCCGTTATTGGCACTTCTGCGGAATACATTGTACACATAGGATCCGAACTGGTACTGTCCTTCATTCTGATCAATAGCCACATAACATCCGTCACCACCGGTTACTTCAATCGAACTATCCAACCCGGGGTGATTCAACCGGTGTACCCCATTGTCCTGGGCACCGGCCAGAAAATAGTTGGTTTGTGTAGGGTGAATCGCCACTGAGTAAAACTGTTTCAGGCGCAGACCCTTATTGCGGTCACGGATAGTAACTCCATTATCTGAAGAGTAGTGGATTCCGCCATCACAGGCAAACATCAGCTTCGAACCACCATCCCACCATTGAATATTGTGCTGATCAGCGTGAACATATTGTCCAACCGTAGAAGCCCAGGTGGAAATTTTCACCCAGGTGCCGCCGCCGTCAACTGTTCTGTATGTATCCAGTCCGCCCACGATGCACTGGTTGGCATCAGAAGGGTTAATACCAGCAGATAAAGAATACCATCCCTGCCCGCTGGCCCAGCCGGAAGTAGGTTGTGATATTGTTGCGGCCCAGTTATCACCTCCGTCTGTCGATTTCCAGATCGTGGGAACCTGGTGACTGCTGTTATCCGGCAAAGCATATAAAGTATTACCCAATACGGCTATTTCCGTACGCTGGTTAAAAGTGGTAAAAGGAGTAACCGGTGTAGTCCAGCCTGAGCCGGATGTAACGGTAACCGGGTTATCGGTAAACCGGTAGCCAGAAGTACTGAAAATACCTGTGGCTACGTGCAGACGGCCCGGTCCTGAAGTGGAACTGATCTCAATATCACACACACTGGTTCCGATACCGGAAGGCGTGATATTGGTCCAGGTAAGACCCTGGTCAGTGGAACGCTGAAGCCCGGCATTTCGGGTTCCCAGGTAAATATTTCCCTGGTAATCGCAGATGATACGGGTACCCGATGTAAAAGAGGAAGTACTGGGAAGGAAAGTCCAGGTAGCTCCGCCATCCACACTTTTGAATACACCTACCCCCTGCACGGCATCCGCATTACCGAATGATTCTCCGGAACAGAAATACATAAAATTCTGAAAACCCGGTCGGGGGTCCTGGCAAATGGCGGCTACCGCCAGGTTACTCAGGAAATCATTGACCAGTGTCCATGTTGCCGGTGAAGCGGTGATATCGGTTGTCTTCCACAATCCACCATCCACACCTCCTGCCCAGACGGTTTTATGGGTAGGATCCAGTGAGTCTACCATGGCCGCGCGGATACGTCCTGCAGTCTGGTCCAGGTTGGGACGGCTATTTCCCTGCGGACCATTGAAGTCTCCATCAGATCCACGTTCGATCCAGCTGAGTGCCTGAATGCGGTTAGATTGCCTGGCCGCATCACGGGCCGTTTCAGTAGATAACTTCGCCTGGAGCAATTGGTTCCACGGTACTTTACCCGTAGCCGGGTCCTTGGTTCTTTCGATTTCAAACATGGCAGCCAGATCCGGACCATCATATTTATCTTCATCAACCAGTTCATTTTTACTGCCACATCCGGCAACAAAAAATAAAGAAGCGGTAACCATTATAAGCATGTATAATGGCTGAGCGTAAAATTTCTTCATATTGAAGTGTTACTTATTTAACAGGAAAAAAATAATGACACAATATAGAAAAACCTGTCTGAACTGTTGTAGAATAAATACGAACCGGAATACTTAAATTCCGGTCTGTTTAATCTCTGGCGGCAATCATACTGATCTCTACATTCACAAATTTTGGCAGGGCAGAAACCTGAACGGTTTCCCGGGCAGGATATTCAGTTTGGAAATATTTTCCATATATACCATTGATGATACTGAACTGATTCATATCGGTAATAAAGATGGTCGTCTTTACCACGTGACTAAAATCAAGTCCCGCTTCGGTGAGGATCGCTTTTAGATTTTCCATGACCTGGCTTGTTTCTTCCTCAATACTGCCATTTTTGAGGTCACCCGTAGCCGGGTCAATACATACCTGGCCGGAAATAAACAGCAGGTTTCCTGTTCCAACAGCCTGGTTATAGGGACCAATAGGTGCGGGTGCTTTCGGGGTGTTGATGATCGTTTTAGTCATGGTATTCATTAAATTGATTGCAGCGAATTTAGCTTTATACGTTTTCTTTGCAAAAAATAGCCGGATGATCATCGGGATAATCGCAAATAGTACACAAAAAGAAGCGCTTCTGGCCCAGGGGCTGACTGCGGATATCCAGATTGAATGGATAGATCAGCCTCAGCCGGTACCGGGAGCAACGGCGATTATTGACCTGATCAATACAGTCAGTAATTACCCGGCTCAATGGCTTGAATCAACTGATATTCTTTTCTTTATCAACCAGGTGGAGTATGCAACACCTCATTGGCCGGCTCATTTTATCCGCATCAATGGCTGGCCGGGTTTTTTGCAAAGACCGTTGCTGGAAGCCTGTATAAAAGATCCTTGCCTGCAGTCAAAAGCGGAAGCCTTACTGGCTGTTTTCAACAAAAAAGCGGTCTGGGTAAGTGATATCCCCGGTTTTTTATCTGCCCGGGTGCTGGCGGCTATCATCAATGAAGCCTATTTATCCCTGGAAGAGGGAGTGAGCAGCAGGGAAGATATAGATACGGCTATGAAACTGGGTACTAATTACCCAATGGGTCCTTTTGAGTGGAGTGAAAAGATCGGCAAAAGCAGGATATATGTTTTGTTGAATGAAATGGCTGAAAACAATAAACGTTACCAGCCAGCATCCTTATTAAAAAAAGAAGCCGGGTATTAATGGCGATTATTCTGAATATTGACACTTCACAGGAAACCGCATCGGTTTGCCTGTCCAGGGATGAAGAAAGCCTGGGCCTGATGATCAACGCTCAGCAGGCTGATCATGCATCCTGGATTCATACTGCCATTCAGGAATTACTGGCTGAAACCGGTTTCCTTTTAGCGCAAACCGATGCGATAGCGGTTACCATTGGCCCGGGTTCTTATACCGGCCTTCGTGTGGGACTGGCCACGGCAAAAGGACTTTGTTTTGCACTCCAAAAACCATTGATCTGTATCCCCACCCTGGAGATGATGGCTTATGCTGCCCGCTTTACGGAAGCAGAACTGATCTGTCCCATGATCGATGCCCGCCGGATGGAAGTATATGCAGCGATATATGATAAAAAACTAAATGTGGTGGTTCCGGCTGAAGCGATACTAATTGAACCTGCCACTTACCAGTCATTTATTACCGCTCATCCTGTATGTTTCTGCGGAAGTGGCAGCAAAAAACTGCAATCGATCCTTCAGTCTCAACATGCACAATTTGAAGACATTCCGTTTGATGCCACCCATCTGGCTGCCTTGTCATTCCATAAATATATTTTGCAGGATTTTGCAAGCCTCGCATACGCGGAACCTTTATATATCAAAGAATTTTATACTCCGGGGCGAAGGAAATAGTTTTAGTTCCCGTCTTATCATTTAATTCTCTAATACCCGGAATGTAGTGGGTATTTTTGTTTCTTGTTTTTTTTACCAACCAACCCAACCTGAACGATGAGTACGTATACAATCACATTGAATGAACAAAAAGAGAACGGGGTCCTTTTGAAAGTGGATCTCCTCGAAGTTAAAAAAGCAGCCCTGGTATTGAGGGCTCTGAATCATAAACTACGACAGCAGATTCTGAAGATGATCGACGAAAGCGGAAAAATGACGGTTACTGAATTATATGTCAAACTCCGCCTCGAGCAGTCGGTGGCTTCCCAGCACCTGGCGATTCTGCGCAAGGCCGGTTTTGTAAAAACAGACAGGGATGGAAAATTCATTTACTACTCTGTGAATATCAACCGTATGCAGGAACTTAACCAATTTGTGAAGCAACTGCTGGGCTAAAAAAAATTTGAAAAACTATTTAAGGCCCCGTCTCCATCAAAAGAGACGGGGCTTTTCATTTAATCAGGTAATTTTGCGTTTTTCCGGAAATACAAAAACCACGAATTATGTTTATTAAGCAATTATATACCTCCTGTCTCAGTGAAGCTGCTTATTATATTGAAGACAATGGTGAAGCCGCTGTGATTGATCCCCTTCGGGATATTGATGTGTATCTTGAACTGGCGAATGAGAGAAAGGCCAGTATCAAATTCATATTCGAAACACATTTTCATGCCGATTTTGTAAGTGGTCATATTGACCTTGGCCAGGCTACCGGTGCCCCGATTGTATACGGTCCGGGTACCGTAACCAAATTCCCGGTGCAGGTGGCAAAAGATGGAGAAAAATTTAAAGTAGGCAACCTGGAGATTGAAGTGATGCACACCCCCGGTCATACCCTGGAATCCAGTTGTTATTTATTAAAAGACAAAGCCGGAAAGGATTATTGTGTATTTACCGGTGATACCTTATTTGCAGGCGATGTGGGACGTCCGGACCTGGCACAAAAAGGCGCTGAACTGACCACACAGGACCTGGCCGGAATGATGTATGAAAGTATCCATCAGAAATTATTCCCACTGGGTGATGATGTCATTGTTTACCCTGCCCATGGCCCCGGCAGTTCCTGCGGAAAAAACCTCGGACCCAA
>CAZYTV010000190.1:0-8722 GCA_964650455.1 uncultured Chitinophaga sp.
TCCGTGTCACCATCAAGCAGAAAGAAGATCATGTAACCCAGGTGATGTCGGCTGCCCCAGTTCATGCGGCCCCGGTAGCGCTTGCAGCTCCCCAGCCTGCCGCTGCAGCTCCTGCTGCTGAAAAAACCAAGGCTACTGAAACGGTAGCTTCCAACCTGGTTACCATTAAGAGCCCGATGATCGGTACCTTCTACCGTAAGGCATCACCCGATAAACCCAACTTCGTGGAAGTAGGTTCTGAAGTAACTCAGGGATCTGTGGTTTGTATCATAGAAGCCATGAAACTGTTCAACGAAATCGAAAGCGAAGTAAGTGGCAAGATCGTAAAAGTGCTGGTGGACGATGCTTCACCGGTAGAGTATGATCAGCCGTTGTTCCTGGTGGAACCAGCATAAAAATCAAAAGTCAAAAATTATAAGTCAAAAGCTTACAGTTCGAGTATCACAAACGGACCGGGGCTGGCTTACATTTTTACTTTTTACTTTTTACTTTTTAATTCTACATCGTGTTTAAAAAAATACTTATAGCGAACCGTGGGGAGATTGCGCTCCGTGTTATACGCACTGCACGGGAAATGGGAATCAAGACCGTAGCGGTCTATTCCACCGCCGACCGCGACAGCCTGCATGTGAAATTCGCCGATGAGGCAGTCTGTATTGGTCGTCCGCAAAGCGCCGATTCGTACCTTAATATTCCTCACCTGATGGCGGCCGCAGAAATCACCAATGCGGATGCCATTCACCCGGGGTATGGTTTCCTGGCAGAGAACGCCAAGTTTGCCCAGATCTGTAATGACCATGGGATCAAATTCATCGGCCCCACCCCGGATATGATCAATGCGATGGGGGATAAGATCACGGCCAAAGACACCATGATCAAAGCCGGAGTACCCGTTGTACCTGGTGGTGAAGGTTTATTACAGAGTGTGGATGAAGCCAAGGGCCTGGCAAAAAATATGGGATACCCGGTAATCCTGAAGGCAACAGCCGGCGGGGGTGGTAAAGGCATGCGGATCGTGTGGGAAGAAGCAGAAGTTGAAAAAGCTTATGATACCGCCAAAGCAGAAGCCGCTGCGGCTTTTAAGAATGATGGTATTTACATGGAGAAATTTGTGGAAGAACCCCGTCATATCGAAATCCAGGTGGCCGGTGACCAGTACGGTACGGTTTGTCACTTGAGCGAACGTGACTGCTCTATCCAGCGCCGTCACCAGAAACTGGTGGAGGAATCACCTTCTCCGTTTATGACGGATGAACTCCGTTATAAAATGGGCGAGGCAGCGAAGAAAGCGGCCAGCGCCATCAATTATGAAAGTGTGGGTACCATTGAGTTCCTGGTAGACAAACACCGCAATTTCTATTTCATGGAAATGAATACACGGATCCAGGTGGAACATTGTGTAACGGAAGAAGTGATCAATTTCGACCTGATCAAGGAACAGATACTGATCGCGGCCGGTCATCGTATTTCCGGTAAAGACTATATTCCGCAAATGCATTCCATTGAATGTCGCATCAATGCCGAAGATCCCTATAATGATTTCCGTCCTTCACCTGGAAAGATCACCGTGCTGCACCAGCCCGGTGGCCATGGTGTACGGGTGGACAGTCATGCCTATGCCGGCTATGTGATCCCGCCGTATTATGATTCCATGATCGGTAAACTGATCACCGTGGCCCAGACAAGACAGGAAGCCATTCAGACCATGTACCGCGCTTTAAGTGAGTATGTGATCGAAGGGGTGAAGACCACTATTCCGTTTCACCTGCAACTGATGCAGGATGAGCGTTTCAGGAGTGGTGATTTCAATACGAAGTTTTTGGAAGGGTTTACCCTGAGATAGTGATGTTGGTGAGAACGCCAACATCAGACGAGTGATGTTGGTGAAAACACCAACATCCAGGTGTCTCTTGTTGGTGTGTCTATTGTTGGTGTTAACGCCAACAAGTCTCAGTCCCACCAGAGAAAAATACTCCCCGTCCTCTTCAGTTCCTCCTCCAATGCCTCGAGCGTTTCAGTCCCCTGGTCCACCACATCGGGACAGAACTGGTAAATGGCTGCAGCCAGTTTTTTATAGTCAATGTCTTTATTGATGATCTCGCATTCGCAAAAATCAAACCCGATACCAAAGGGAAGAATGCCAAATTCGGTGTCCCATTTTTTATATTGTTCAATGATGTCTGTAGCTTGTATATCGTAGTTGGCACCATTGGTCTCCGCCAGTTTCATTATGTCATAGGGATCTGTTATGCCCCCCAGAATACCAACCCGGAAACCATTGCTGGCTATATCGCTGATATAAATGAACTGGCCCTTGCCGATGAATTCCTCCCGGTATTGTTTGATGATATTTCGCGCCTCTTCTTCAGTGGTTAAGCTGCAGATACCACTGGGTTTATTGGTCTCGGTATCATAATCCTCGAAGACCAGTTTCTCCAAGGGTCTTTTGGTCAGTTTTTTCAGGAAGATGCCGGTATCCGGATGCAGACCAGCTTTGTTGCAATAGCCGATTTCGATGGAGGTAAGTGCGGAGGTGTCAGTCACTTCTGCCGGGAGAGCCATTTCTTTTTCTGCCGGAACTTCTTTCGGCGGCACTGCAGTTTTTTTTAGCAGGGAGAAGGCTTGTTTGAAGAAACTATTGCGGTCCATTCGAAATACATTTATGATAAGAAGTTACTTGTTAGTGTTAACACCAACAGGTAATAGACTCCCCCTCACTCTTTCACCCTCGTATCAATCACAATCTTCTTCCGGTTCAGGTATTTTCCAAACGTCAGTCCGAAGACCTTGTGTTTGATGGAAGGACCACCATCGCGGTTGCTGAGGTTGGCGGGACTATGGGTAAACTGGAAGTAAACGATAAAGCCGCCGTCTTTTTCATAACCGAGTTGGGTAATGAGGTTGGCAGAGTAACGGCCGTATTCACCCGGACCGAATTTCATATTGCGGCTCACAGAACCCCCGCTGCTGAGATTAAATTTTTCTTTGGCGACTAACATAAAGTCCAGTGCCGGACCGGCTTTGATAAATACGTGTGATGGGTTCCGGCTGAGGTCAAACTGCAGCAATGCGGCCAGTTCCATGGTATGAAACCGGGTACTGTTATCAATAGCATCAATATCAGGTAATGAATTGGGGAGATTGTAAGTAACATCATACCCTTTATAACTGTAATAAACAGCCGGGGCAAAATAGAGAAAGCCGTCAAAAGGAACTTTCATACCAATACCGGCATGCAGCCCGTATTTATATCCCGTCTCCTGTTTCTGGTTACGGATGGAATAATTGGCGGTGCTCATTTGTGGGCCCGCAAAAAGGGCTACCTGGTTTTGGGCGGTAACAGTAGGGCAGGCAAATAGAAATGCGATAAGTATAATACGGTTCATGTGGTGGTTGTAATTCAGTTTCAGTAAGTTATTCAGCTTTTCAAGGGCTGTCAGCGGACTGAGAAGCGGTGATTGGATATGCGGGGGCTAAAATATAGAATTAATCGCGGGTATGCAAGCTTTTATACATTTCCCGCAGATACCGCAGACTTTCGCAGATTGGATCTGTTTTTTTCACTGGAAATTCTGTTGTATTTCACATGGTTATTGAATTCCTGATTTTGAAATTTGTTTACAAAAAACAGACAACTATGCATGAAAATGATATTTCTTTTTTGATCAGGAAGGCGATTTTTACCGTCTATAATACCCTGGGTCCTGGATTATATGAATCAGTGTATATCACTGCACTTCGTCATGAACTTGAAAAATTAGGATTAACGGTAAGTGTTGAAATGCCGCTACCCTTGATCTATGACGGTGTCAGATTCGAAGCCGGTTTCCGGATTGATATGCTGGTGAACGGGAAAGTTATTATTGAAGTAAAATCGGTTGAAAAACTCGCTGAAGTCCATCATAAGCAGATCATCACCTATCTGCGGTTATCTGTTGTAAGACTGGGCATACTCGTTAATTTTAATACACACGATATTGCCGGTTCCATTCATCGTAAGGTGAACAATTTGTAATGTAATTTCAAAAGTAAGAATCTGCGTTGATCTGCGTATTCCATCTGCGCTGATCTGCGGGCAATGTATTTCAGTATTTTTTCGCAGGATCCTTCACTTCGCCTGAGTTATTATAGACTTGTGAATTTCCTTTCGGTATTGACAGGTTCTGCCAGTTTTTATTTTTTATTATTTTGGCCAGGAAAATGATCTGCCCGATATGGTAAGGGTAGTGGGCCAGTTGCCGGTTGATGGCATCGATCACGGTCAGTGATTCCTGGCGGATAGTCACTGTTTTCTTCAGGTCTTTTTTCTTTAAGGAAGCAAGGGTATCCAGGAAACAGGCCCAGCCTTTCTCCCACAGCTCTATCAGTTGTTGTTTACTATATTGATGTACTTCAAATTCCTCATCCCGTTTACGCCATTCCTTCTCCCCATCCTCTGTTAAGAAATTGGTCCAGCGGCTCAGCATATTTCCCGCCATGTGCTGAATGATCAGGGCAACACTATTTGACTCATCATTGGGCTGATAATGAAAATCCCATTCGTTGAGCTGGATAAATGTTTTATCGCCCAGGTCCTTATAGTACTTAAAACGGCGGATGGATGTTTCGAGAAAATCTTTGCTGATACTCATTAGAGAGGTTTATAAGGTTTAGTTGTTTAGTCGTTTAGATGTTTAGAAGGACATTACCTTTATCACGCCCTCTTTTATCTCTTTATTCCTACTTTGATTTCTTTAGCGCCGCCCGCAGGGCTGATAAGGTTTAGTTGTTTAGTCGTTTAGATGTTTAGAAGGAATCTACCATCATCACGACCTATTTCTCTCTCTTTGTATTCTCTTTTGACCTCTTTGCCGCCCCGCAGGGCTGACCGTTTTTAGATAATTTATAAGTTTTAGAAAAACAAACTAATAAAGGGCTGTTGACTCCCGACTACTAACTCCCGACTACTAACTACTATCTAGTACCCCTCTGCCGCATCATCACCCCTGTTATCCGCT
Organism: uncultured Chitinophaga sp.; assembly: GCA_964650455.1. Classification (GTDB taxonomy): domain Bacteria; phylum Bacteroidota; class Bacteroidia; order Chitinophagales; family Chitinophagaceae; genus JJ008. Next base: position 4,998 of record CAZYTV010000190.1, read on the forward strand.
ATAGCTTCAAATTTTCCATTGGGTAATACACGGATACACTCTGTACGGCCAATGCCGCTCCGTTCACGGCCAAAAGTATATCCCATTTTCAGGAGTGACTCTTTCACTGCAACCGGAAATCCTTTTTCAATCATCAGTTCATCGGGTAACCACTGGTGATGGAATTTGGGTTTGTACACTGCATCTTCTGTACTCATATTAAACTCCAGCATGTTCACCAGGGTTTGAAATACCTGGGTGGGAATGGTGGTGCCTCCGGGTGTGCCTACGACGATATAGGGTTTTCCGTCTTTCAATACCAGGGTGGGGGTCATGGAACTCAGCATGCGTTTTCCTGCTTTGATGGCATTGGCTTCACCACCCACTGCGCCATACATATTGGGTACACCGGGTTTGATACTGAAATCATCCATTTCATCATTCAGGAAAAAACCGGCACCACCCACCACTGTGCGACTACCGTATGAATTATTCAGTGTGGTGGTCACTGCAACGGCATTACCTTCTTTATCAATGACACTGAGATGAGTGGTTTCCTCACTTTCGGCCCTGAGTAACTCCCCAGGTTTGATCGTGGTACTGGGGGTGGCTTTTAAAGGGTCATAATTTTTCATCCTGTTTTGCAGGTACAGTTCACTGCTCAGCATTTTTACCGGTACCTGATAATAATCCACGTCGCCCATATACTCTGCACGGTCAGCATAAGCCCTGCGCTCCACTTCGGTCATCAATTGTACTGCCTGAACTGATTGAAAACCCATAGCGGCAATATTCCGGTCTTCGATCATCTTCATCATCTGGTTCACCAGCAATCCGCCACTGCTGGGCATGGGCATACCTACGATTTTATACCCTTTGTAATCAAAACTATGTGGAGTCCGGTATATGGCTTTATAATTTTTAAGATCTTCCAGGCTGATAATCCCGCTGCCTCTTTTCATTTCCTCGACGATCAGACTGGCCGTTTCACCTTTATAAAACCCGGCCGCTCCTTTTTTCTGTATCCGTTTCAGGGTATTGGCCAGGTCTTTTTGAACCAGGGTATCGCCTTCTTTCCAGGCCGTTACTTTGACAAAGACCGGCATCACACTATTGTATTTTTTCAGATCAGCCTGCAGGTTATTCAAACTGCGGGCTTCAGAGGCCGTGATAATAAATCCTTTCTCAGCCAGTTCAATGGCCGGTTGAATCAGTTTTGCAAAAGGTAGCCGGGCATACTGGTGTGAGGCAAATAAGCCGGCAACGGTACCCGGTACACCGGAGGACAAATGGCCGGACTGACTTTTTTCCAGATTTGCATTACCATTCGCATCAAGGTACATATCACGGTGAGCTGCACCGGGAGCCATTTCACGATAATCCAGGGAAACAGTTTCGCCATTGCTGAGCCGGGCCACCATAAAGCCGCCGCCCCCCAGGTTGCCCGCATTGGGATAGACCACGGCAAGGGCAAGCTGCGTGGCAATAGCCGCGTCTACGGCATTTCCACCCGATTTCAGGATGGAAACCCCGGCTTTACTGGCAAGTGGGTGTGCAGATACCACGGCCCCGTTTTCAGCCTCCACTTTTTTACTGATTGTATAATGGAAAGGATCAAATGAAAGGCCAGCCGTATTTTTCTGTGACGGTTTACAGGCACTGAGCAGTGAAATCAGCAGAACAAATGCAATAGAATATTTATACATGAAATTCACATTAAGTATGAATAAAGCTACTGAAAACGGGTCATTCAGCCGGAAAAAGCCGGGCATGTTTTGTCACCCCCCTTTCCTTACTTAACTTGCTGCACTAAATCACTGGCTATGCACCGTAAGTTGCTTCTTCCTTTCTTTTTATTGGTTTATATCGCCGCAGGGGCGCAGTTAAAATCGCCGGAGGAATTTCTCGGGTATAAGATCGGTACCCGGTACACCCCCCATTTTAAGATCGTCAATTATTTTCAGCATGTGGCGGCCCAGGTTCCGTCTATGGTAAAACTGCAAACCTATGGTGAAACCAATGAAGGCAGACCGCTTTTACTGGCCGTGATTGCCTCCCCGGAAAACCTGCCGCAGATCGAACAACTCCGGATGAACAATATCCGGCTGGCTAACCTGGCAAAAGACCGGATGGCACCACTGGAGGAAAATGCACCCGCTTTAGTCTGGCTGAGCTATAATGTGCACGGCAATGAAACATCTTCTTCCGAAGCGTCGATGCTGACTCTATATGAACTGGTAAATCCCGCTGTTGCCAGCACCAAACAGTGGCTGAAGAATACTGTTGTCCTGATTGATCCCTGTCTTAACCCCGATGGCCGGGACCGCTATATCAACTGGTTTAATACTGTCGTCGGTAAAAAATTTAATCCGCAACGTTTAGCCCGCGAGCACCGCGAACCCTGGCCCGGTGGTCGGACCAATCATTATAATTATGACCTGAACCGCGACTGGGCCTGGCAGACACAGGTGGAAAGTCAGCAACGGATGAAAATGTACAACCAGTGGATGCCCCAGGTACATGTGGATTTTCATGAACAGGGAATCAATGAACCCTACTATTTTGCACCCGCTGCGGAACCCTATCATGAAGTGATTACAAACTGGCAACGCGAATTCCAGGTTGCCATTGGTAAGAACCATGCAAAATACTTTGATCAGAACGGATGGCTTTATTTTACCAAGGAGCGGTTTGATCTGCTGTATCCTTCTTATGGGGATACTTATCCCACGTATAATGGCAGTATCGGCATGACTTATGAACAGGGCGGAATTGGTGCCGGACTGGGCGTGATCGTGGAAGAAGGGGATACCCTGACCCTGGTGGACAGGGCGCAGCATCATTTCACCACTTCATTAAGTACCGTTGAAATTTCATCCATGAATGCGGGAAGGCTGGTCAAAGAATTCCGCAAATATTTCAATGAAGCCACAGCCACCGGATTCGGGGAATATAAAAGTTTTGTCATCAAATATGAAGCCCGCAACCAGGAACGATATGAGAAACTGATTCAGTTGCTGGAAAAAAATGGTATTCAATACTCGGCCGGAACCGGTGCGACTGCCAAAGGATTTAATTATTTCAGTGGTAAAGAGGAAAGTTTCAACGCAGGAGCCAGTGATATCGTTATCTCTTCATTGCAACCCCGCTCCGCCATGGTGAAGGTTTTATTCGAACCAAAAACAAAATTAAGCGATTCGGTTACCTATGATATAACGGCCTGGGCATTGCCATATGTCTATGGACTGAATGCTTATGCGAGCAAGGATAAAATACCCGTGGCCGGTTTTACGAATCTGCGTGTGGCGGTAGTAAACCCTGAAACCACTTACGGCTATGTGATTCCCTGGAACGGAATAAAGACGGTGAAGACAGTCGGGCATCTTTTGCAAAAAGGAATTTTACTCCGTTATGCCGAGCAGGCTTTTGAAGTGAATGGAAATAAATTTGACCGGGGTGCGGTCATTGTACTGAGAACCTCCAACCAGAAATTCGGCGGTGATCTCTGGAAGATTGTACGTGAAACGGCATCTGCAGATGGAGTACAATTATATGCAGTCAGCAGCGGTTTTGTTGACAAGGGATTTGATTTTGGCAGCGACATGGTGCATCCGCTGCGCCTGCCGAAAGTGGTGCTGGTGACGGGTGAGGGAATTGCCGGTAATTCAGCAGGTGAACTCTGGCATTTCTTTGACCAGGAACTGGATTTCCCGGTAACCCTGATCAATGCCAATGACCTCGGCCGT
>CAZYTV010000191.1:0-8553 GCA_964650455.1 uncultured Chitinophaga sp.
ACAGCCAGAAAGCCCTGGCCTGCACATCAAACCGGTTATAGGCATAGGGCCGATAGAGGTATTGCAGTCTTGACAGCAGCGAGTAACTGTAATCAATAAGCGAACGGGTTGGTTTGTACTTCCGGTAAGAAATGCTGCCCCGGTAACTGATTTCGTTAGCGGCCTGGAGAATACCCAGATCATTCGGGTCATAATTCTTAGACTCCACATTTCCCTGCATATAATACTGCCAGTTACCGCTCACTTTGCCATACTTAAGGGTGGTATTGAAACCATCATAGCTATTGGCCGACCATATCCTGCTGTAACGGGCTGTCCCCTGGAGGGCATGCAGATTTCCTTTATCATACAGGGAGAAGTCTAAGGCGGATACATTAGCATCACGGGCGGCCCCGTTGCGCATAACATTGGTATTGGTAAACGTCAGGGATGAACGTCCTTTGAATGCCTGGTCAAGCACCAGGATATTATAATTAGCCAGGGGTTCTGTTTCAATGGGGGTTTCCAGCCCGCTGATCCTGTTACGTAAAACAGCTTTCATTGGTGCCGTCACCGCATTGAAGATACCGATACCCAGTTTACTCCTGGTACGTCCTGAAAACTTAACAGCATTATACAATTGGGTACTGGTGGGGTTCTTTATGATCTCCAGGTTGGGGTCAGCGTCGGCCATTCCTAACACAGAATAATAACCACCGGGAAGCGCCCCCACCCTTCGTGAATAAAATAGTTTTGCCTTGTTAAAAATCTCTGTGCCCTCGGTGAAGAACTGGCGGTTTTCCTGAAACTGCACTTCATAAGGAGTCAGGTTATTCACCACATTATCCGAGATCACCTGGCCGAAATCAGGAACAAGGGTCGCATCCAGTGTAAAGCTTTCATTCAGTCCGTATTTGAGATCCATTCCTCCGTTGCGCAGCCATTCATTCAGGTAACTGTTGCCAACCGGTGCTGAGCGGAAGCCAGTTGTTATATAGGGGGAGAAACTAAGCCGAAGCGGGGGTTCTATATTCTGCAACCCGGTAAGACTGCCAAACTGGTTGGCAAAGCCATTAACCTGCGGACTGATCGGGCTCCAGAAATCTGTTTCGTTATTGCGGCGGGTAAAACGGAGCAACTGCAGTCCCCAGTCCTGCACTTCTTTCTTTGAAAATCGCAGGGAGACATAGGGGATGCGCATTTCCACCACCCACCCGTTTTTCTGGATACTTACTTTGCTTTCCCAAACGGCATCCCAGGTTTTATCGCCATAACTCCCGAATTCACCGGAATAAGTTGGTGATACCCGTGCATCAGATTGAACATTGGCGGTAGTGACCAGGAACTGGAAACCATTTTGCTTATCATTATACGTATCAAAAAAAACGGAGAAGTAATCAACATCCCTCATTTGTTCACCGTCTCTTGCTGTAAACTGTTTTCTGATCAATGAAGGATCATCGTGAAGGAAGGCTCCGACATAAATAGCGGTATTATCATAGATAATCCTTACTTCCGACTTTGCATTGCCTGGTTGACCTGGTGATGGAGAATTCTGAATAAAATCAGTTAAAACCGGGGCTGATTGCCAGGCAGCATCATTCAACAACCCGTCGATCCGGGGTGCCTGTACGGTTTTTACAGCCTGAGTTGTTTTAACCTGCGCAACTGATTGAAAACAAAGGAGTAAAAGAAATATATGTGTATAGTGTCTTAGCCTCATCTGCAGGGTGCCTTCTACAAATATATAGACAAAAAAGCAGGTAAAAAGGCTGCCCGTTGGTCCGGTTGAAATCTTACTAAGTGACTGTCTGGTACTCAGTTAATACGTTTCTTCAGGGAACTTACCTGTTGCTGAAGGTCAGATACCACATTGGCCAGTTGGTTCATATCCCAGCGGTTCTGTGTATTGGCCCTGGCAATGACCACCTGGGCCTGCCACATTTCCAATACTTCCTCCGCATTTACAGTATAGGGGTGAAAAGAAGGATTGTCGCTGACCAGGGTGAGCTTATTTTTTATACGGTTGTGTTTCTGTACTCTTTTATAAACAATGCCTTCATTCCTGGAAATAACAATACAGGCTGCATTGTTTTTCATTTCTTCCAGGTTGTCGACTTTCTCACCTACGATAACAGAACCACTGGGGGTCGGCAACATGGAGTCCCCGATAATTTCGAAAGCGCGATAATTGCCACCGGTAAGCATCGGCAGGGTGAATGTATTCAGTTCATCAATAAACTCAGGATCTGCATAGCCTGCCAGGTAGCCGGCTGCTGCTTTTACAGGAACAAACTGAATCTCTGCTTTTCCGGATGACATTTTCATCGCCCTTCGTTTGGCGAGATAATTGGCTTTATTATCACTCAGATCCTTCCGGAGGATCTCATCCAGGGTTAATTTGAATATATCGCAAACAACTTCCAGCACATCAATCCGGGGTTCTGCCCGCTCTTCTTCATAGGCGCCCAGGAGCGACCGTTTAATATGCAGTTTATTGGCAAACTCCTCCTGTGTCCAGCCACGCAGTTTGCGGAGGTATTTCAGGTTTTGATTTGAGACAGCCATATTATTCTAATTTATTTAGCCGCAAATTACTAATTAATTTAGACTTTCCAAATCCTTTCTTCCGGACGGCTTGGATAACCCGGAAAAAACAAGGATTTTTGTATCCTATGAAAAAGAAAGCCATTACCAGTCCTAAGAAAAGCAGTAAAGCCACTCCTGTAGCCAAAGCCCGTGTAAAAGAAAAACCGGTCATCCTGATCACGAACGATGATGGGATAACAGCCCCGGGTATCCGCAACCTGGTGGAGTCGGTCAGGGATATTGGCAAAATTGTGGTCGTGGCACCCGACAAGGCGCAGTCAGGAATGGGGCATGCCATTACGATCGGACAGCCTTTAAGGTTGCATAAGCTGCAAATGTTTGATGGTGTGGAATCCTGGTCCTGTACCGGTACCCCGGTGGATTGTGTAAAGCTGGCTGTTGATAAAGTACTTCACCGCAAACCGGATCTTTGCCTGAGCGGAATTAATCATGGCGCCAATCACAGTATCAATGTCATCTATTCCGGCACTATGTCCGCCGCGGTGGAAGCGGCTATTGAAAGCATTCCTTCGGCCGGATTTTCATTGTTGGATTACAGTATTGAAGCCGATTTTTCCGGTGCGCGGAAATATGCCCGTATCATTGTAGAGAAAATGCTCAGCACGAAACCGGAGAAGCATACAGTACTGAATGTGAACATCCCCTCTATTCCGGCCGAATTGCTGAAAGGAATAAAAATCTGCCGGCAGGCGTACGCGAAATACGTGGAGGATTTTATTGAACGGAAAGATCCGCATGGAAAACATTATTACTGGCTGACCGGTGAGTTTGTCAATTTTGATAAAGGAAAAGATACAGATGTATGGGCGCTTGCCAATAATTTTGTAAGTGTGGTGCCGGTGCAATTTGACCTCACCAATTATGCACTGAAAGACAAACTTAAAAACTGGGAAAAATGATATTCACCAAAGACAACCTGAAACTTGGACTCATACTGGGACTTTTTGGTCCGCTGGCCGGGCTGGCCGTGGTCTATTTTGTAAGTTACTCCGCGTTTACGTTCATCGAGTTCCTGGATAATTTCATTCATGAGAACAAGCTTATCACTTCTATTGGTTCCATGAGCCTGCTGGCCAATGCAGTATTGTTCACACTGTATGTAAACACCAACCGGGATAAAACAGCCAGGGGAATATTTATTATCACCCTTATTTACGGTATAGGCATCCTGGTACTTAAAATCTTCAACTAAGGGCCTCCATGAAGTATTATATCATTGCAGGGGAAGCATCCGGAGATCTGCATGGCAGCAACCTGATCCGGGAGATCCGGAAAACAGATGTATCGGCCGATATCCGCTGCTGGGGAGGAGATAAAATGAAGGCACAGGGCGGCATACTGGTGAAACATTACCGGGAGCTTGCCTTTATGGGTTTTTCGGAAGTTCTAATGAACCTGCGTACCATTTTCCGCAACCTCGCTTTTTGCCGGAAGGATATTGAAGGGTTTAATCCGGATGTACTGATTCTCGTTAATTACCCGGGTTTCAATTTACGTATTGCAAAAGGGGCGAAAATGCAAGGCTTTCGGGTGGTGTATTATATTGCCCCGCAGGTATGGGCCTGGAAAGAAAACCGGGTCAAGACCATGAAGGAATGTATTGACCTGATGCTGGTGATCCTGCCATTTGAAAAAGCTTACTTCAAAAACAAATGGAGCTGGGACGTGGAATATGTGGGGCATCCCCTGGTGGAGGAAACGGAAGCGGCGGCGGCACTTTCCGTGGAAAGACTGGCTGATAAACCAGTGGTGGCATTATTGCCCGGCAGCCGTAAGCAGGAGATCAGTAAAAAACTACCGGTGATGCTGGAAATGAGCCGTCGTTTTCCAGGCTATCAGTTTATAGTAGCAAAAGCACCAGGTACGGATGAACTATTTTACAAGGAACTATTGAGCAATTTCCCGGGTGTAACGTATGTACAGAACCGGACTTATGAATTGCTGCTGCAATCAAAGGCCGCCCTTGTTACATCCGGTACGGCCACTCTTGAAACCGCATTGCTTGGTATACCTGAAGTGGTGTGCTATAAAGGATCGGCCATTTCCTACCAGATCGCCAAACGGGTAATTAAGGTAAAATATATATCACTGGTCAACCTGATCATGGACCGGGAGATTGTAAAGGAACTGATCCAGGATGCTTATACTCCCCAAAACCTCGAAGCAGAACTGAGATCACTGCTGGAAGACGAGGGCAGGATGGCAAAAATGAAAGACGAATATGCTCTGTTAAAAGCCCTGTTGCAACAAGGAGGTAATGCCTCCGCCACTGCGGCTGCTCATATCTACCGGTTTCTTAACGGCTGAGCAATTTAAAAGCCAGGATAATCATACAAAGAATAAACACAAAAAGACTGATCCGGTTTATGCCGTGCATATAACCAATCCATTTATCTTTTGGCCGGTCAGGATCTTTTTTCCTGAGGAAAAGGTATTCGGCTATTTGTCGGAAAACGCCCATACGGTAAAGTTAATTTTTTAAACGGAACAGTGGCAGACAACTGAAAAGAGAACAGTCTCAGTCCTTTTTTGTTTGGGGACCGGCCATAAAATTATTCAGGATAAACCCTGCTGTGATGCCCAGAAAATTACTGAACAGATCAAATTCAGAGAATGTGCGGCCGGGGGTAAACAGCTGAATACATTCCACCATCACGGAGAATGAAAAAAGGGAGAGATAAAAAGAAAATGAACCCCTTTGGGAGGGAAGCTGGTAAAGCAGGAAAAGCGTCAGTAAAAAATAGTAGCCTCCGTGCTGAAGCAAATCAAATCCTTTACTGTAATCGAGGCCTAATAACCGATCCAGATGAAAATCAGATAAAGAGCTGAGTACAACAGTTAATACGAGGGCCAGGAGGACAAAAATACGCTTCCCTTTTTTTTGTCGCATTTTTTCCGGCCTGATGATAAACCCTGTTTTATTATCGATTAATACCCGTCGCAAATCACATTCATTTTTCCGAAGTTAAGCAAGCTGGCAGAAATTATATTGAACAACATGTTCTCCCGCAAGGGCCAGGAAGTTTATGATGACCAATAGTTTAGCTTTTATGGCCTGCATAAATACACTTGACACAGTCATATCCTCCTCCTTCATGGAGCGGTATTTGTCTGCCAGATGCTTTCTGTCGGGCAGGGTTTCAATATCTTTTACTTCCATCGTAACTTTAAAGCCGTTTTCACTGGCCAATCGCATGTGTACTGAATAAGGTTCCCTGTTGATCAGATATTTTTTCCGGCCTTTTACAATTTTCCATTCCAGATCAGAGTAGGTCCAGTGCCCGTACCAATGATCAGAGGAACCCATTGATTTCAAGTCAATATTATGAGACATGAGCCCGTCTTTTTTCAACCAGGCGTTCATACTACGATAAGTGCCTTCAAGATCATTCACATGCTGTAACACTGCCTGTGAAATAATCATATCCACAGACTCCTTCCTGATTACAGAAGCATCGGCCCAGGGAACCTGGTAACTGACCATACAATCTTCATCAGGTTGGATATGCTGATCACAGGCCCTGATGGATGACCGTATTTTTTCCAATCTTTGTTCATCCAGTAAGACGGCCAGTTTTTCATCCGTTAAAATATGCGAAGGAAAACTAAAATCCTCCAGCTTTGGGCGCATATTGGGAAATTCATTATTGTGAGGAATGATCGTTTTTGCTTTAAACAGACGGACCAGTTCTTCAAATATCTTAAGGTTACGGGACGTATTTGAATAACGGACTACATCGAGTGCATAATATCTGTCAGCTCCTGAAAGCAGGGCGGAAAGCCCGATCCCCAATGAATCTCCAGGTCCCAGTTCAGCAATAGAATAAGGAACCCGCTGATAGCCGTTTTCCCAGGCCATTACGAGGTGACGCATCCATACGGCATAACAATATCTGGCATTGTCAGTCCCCCCGGTTTCTTTGTGGAAATTATATACATGCTCCACCCCGGGCACGCTTTTTAAAAGGCCTTTAAGCAAGTATTTAATTTTCATGGAATAATATTATTATAAGGCTTAATGAGCCGGCAAAATACTATTAATAAAACAAAAAATGGACTAATTTATCTGCAAATATTCGCGAAGCCTGGATGCAATTTGTTTTGAAAATATAAGGGCGCCTTGATGATTAAGGTGTACCGGATCATAGTATAAATCAGGCTGTTGTATAAAAAAAGAGTCGCGGGAATAGTCCCAGAAAGTAACCCCTGCCTCTTTACAAATAGAAGCGCAGATTTCTATTTCCCAATATCTTTTATGTTCCTGGTAGAGTGGCGAATAAATCACCACAACTGCAGTTCCTGAAGCTTTGGCCACCCGCACAAATTCACGCAATGATTCAATCTTGTTGGAATCCACCGGTTGTTGCTTCAGCGAATTAAAATATTCTTTCGTAATGGTATGTTCTGTTTCCAGTGGCACATATCCTTTATTATCCGGCTTCCGTTGTTTGTTAATATCCAGGTTACCCACCGCGATAGTCAGCAGTTGTGAGTTATAGGGATATATACCGGAAAGCAATTTCACTTTTTCATAAGGGCTGCGCAGTTCGACCTCTTTCCTGATTTCGGGATGTGAACGGTAATAGGGCAGCAGGGAGGAGAGATTATCATATACCTGTCTTCCTTTACCAAAATCTCCGGCATAATCCAGTATCACCAGTTTAGGAGTATATCGCTGCAAAACAGATTTGAGCAGGGCTGCCTGGTAGAAAATTCCATTTCCATCCCTGCCAGTATTATAAAAAGACAGGCCCAGCGAGTCCATAAAAACCTCCGGCACATAGTGGTGATTGGCCCTGGAGGATCCAAAAATCAGTATGTCCGCATCCGTTTTCTCCATGGAATAGGTAGTACGGTAATGGAGGCCGGAAGTTTCCTTAAAATAATAATGTCTCAATAATTTACCCAAGGCAAAATCCAGCACCGTTACCACGGCTGCCACGAGTAAAAAATTTATAAACAGCTTTTTTAACATCCGTCAGAATTGAAAATAGATAAACTCCCCTCCGTCAAACACACCGATCAGGAGAATCAGGACTATAATTAAACTATACGCCATGATCCGAACCGGCTTGCGTGAATTTTCCAATACAAGGAAACGGCCCGGGAAATACTCATCCGTAAAATCCTTCAGCATGACCAGGCTAATTCCCGTCAGGCTGAAAATTAAGATAGAGGGCGCGCCGATAAAAAGCGCACCCGGCTCAGTGACAATTTTGCCCAAAACCAGGAAGGCATCATGCAGGTTTGCTGCACGGGCAAAAACCTGGGAAACACCGAAAAGAACAAAGGTGAACAGGCAGGAGATGAAAATATACCAGCCCCTGTTACCCAGTTTATACTTCTTTTCCATGTTCGCCCTGCGTTTATTGGTCAGTGCTTCCACGCTCAGGTAGATACCCTGCAATAACCCCCAGGCGACAAAAGTGAATGAAGCCGCATGCCAGATACCGCTGATCATAAATGTGATCATCAATGAATAAACAATACCCCAAATTTTATACTTCCGTAAAGCAAAAGAGATCGGGGTATATACATAATCCGTCAGCCAGGTGATCAGTGACATATGCCATCTCCTCCAGAACTCTGCCATGGTGGGGGCAAAGAAGGGTCGCTTAAAGTTATCCATGACGCGGATACCCAGTATACCGGCCACCCCGATTGCAATCAGGGAATAGCCACCCAGGTCCGTATATACCTGGAAGGGGTACAGGAAAAAAGCAGCCAGCAGGGTGGTTCCATTGTGATTCGGAATATTATGATAGATCGCATCCACATAAATGCCGATGCGGTCTGCCACCACTAACTTCATAAAGAAACCCCAGAGCACCAGGCGCAATCCTTTTACCACTTTGTCATAATCAGGATTAACAGGGTTCCGGAACTGGGGAATCATATTACCTGCCCTTTCGATGGGACCGGAAAGGATCAGCGGGAAAAAAGAAATAAAGAGGGCCACAATAC
>CAZYTV010000192.1:0-8540 GCA_964650455.1 uncultured Chitinophaga sp.
CCCCCGAAGTCTGGTCCGACAAGATCTTGTGCGTTGAGGCCAATCGGCTCTTTGGGGTTGCGCAGAAATTACTGAAACAGGTGATTGACGAGAAATGGTTTACGTCCGATGGTGTGATCGGTTTCTGGCCTGCAAAGAGCAATAATGCCGACACCATTACCCTTCAGACTGCGAAGGGTGAAGTAGAAATTGCAATGCTGCGGCAGCAACTGAAGAAAGCGGTGGGACAACCCTCTTACTCCTTAGCGGATTTTGTATGTCCTGCTGAGTTGGGAAACGATTTCATGGGCTCTTTTGCCGTAACCATTCATGGCACCAGACAACATATCGACCGTTTTGCGGCGGATCATGATGAATACAATAAAATATTGGTTCAGATCCTGGCAGACCGGATGGTGGAAGCTTTTGCGGAGTGCCTGCATGAACAGACCCGGAAGGAATTCTGGGGATATGACAAAGAGGAACAACTCAGCAATGTGCAGCTGATCCGTGAAGAATACAAGGGTATCCGTCCGGCACCAGGTTATCCGGCCTGTCCGGATCATACGGAGAAAATCAAACTGTTTGAATTACTGAATGTAACAGAGAATATTGGCATCACGATGACTGAAAGCCTGGCGATGAATCCGCCGGCATCTGTATGCGGCTGGTATATTGGTCATCCGCAAAGCCATTATTTCGGGTTAGGCAAGATCAGCAGGGACCAGTTAACTGATTATGCCAAACGGAAAGGCATGCCGCTGGATGAAGCCGAAAAATGGTTACGCCCGGTGTTAGAATAAACAATGAAAAATCAAAATATATACCGGTCATCCTGAAAAGGGTGACCGGTTTTTTTATTCTCCTGCGCTGTTAATTAAACACCGGGCTTCGCCCTAGTGTAATTTCATTCAACCCCGTTGGGGTTGCAGAGACACCTCATCGATCCGACCCTGGTTGCACCCGGGGCTATCAAAAGTTGAACCCCGTTGGGGTTGGGAGTGGTATCACCGGAACAGGACAAATTAATCTCCATGAAGATCTGAAAATTGAAATTCCGTTCACCAGCCAATCGGCTACCCCGATTTAAATGGAATTCCGGATTAAATGACTGACTAGCCCGAAGGGCTTAAACAATAATAGCCCCGGGTGAAACCAGGGGTATGGAATCCTGGTGATGCCCGCAACCCCGAAGGGGTTGAACTATTTGGCTGGAATTCAGAGAAAAAAATACCCCAACACTCAACTATTGTCCAAAGCATTGAACTCCCGACTACAGACTACTGACTACCGACTATCGACTGCCCCCCTACTCCTTCGTCCACAACCGCTCATTCAGCTTCAGTTCATCAATGATCTCATAAACGATCTGGATGGTAGACCGGAAATTCTCCAGCCGGCTGAAATCATTGGCATTGAATACCGAAGGTTCAAAAAGTTCTTTGTTCATGGGAATAGCCACATGAATTTTAGTATGCACAAACGACATCGAGGTGTCAGCACTGGTCATTTGCTGCAATCGTACCAGTCTTTCCATGAATGAAGGAGTAAGAATATAACGGGCTTCCACCTGGTCGCTGCTATACACAATAAACCGATTTTCAAAATCCGCACTTTCCAGCTTTACTTTCTCCAAACCGGAAGCAAAGGACAGAAAAAGCTTATTCAGGAAGTTAAGCTGTGGCTTATTTTCGCTCCAGACATAGGTCCGGCCGGAAAAATTTTTATTAAACTCCGCGATAATAAACATCCCCTTGAAGATGGTTTCCCAGTGGGTCTCTTTACCGGAACTGATCTTTTCTTCTGTATGCAGTTCGGAAAAACAGAAAAATGTTTTATCATGGGTGCCTTCCACATAATCATCCCCGGTATACCGGTCAGGACTATTCAGGTAAAGGCCGCTGTTTTTATAATCGGCTTCGGATATACATTGCCCGGGGCTATAACGGAGCGATGGATTGATAAATGTGATGATACGGCCAACGATCAGTTCCTTGAATTTACGGGTAAACTTATTTTTCCGTGTGCCAAAGAGTACCAGTAAAATGATGGCCGGAATAAAAGCGATAAAGGCAGGAATGGCAAATGTGGAATCATGGGTAACGGCCGCCAGGATAAAAAAAAGGATGGAAAGACCCAGGAAAATGAAACCCCAGGTGCCCTTTACTTTGATTTGTTTCCGTTCTGCTTCCAGGGGAACCAAAGAGTCCTTTAGTTCTTTCTCATAAAATGCAGTAAAATCAGTGGCAGCCGGCATAAAAAATTATTTGAAGGTAACGACCGGAACTTCTTTGGCTTTTTCATCCGCCTCAAAATATTCTTTACGGACCATCCCCGCCATGGAAGCGATCGCGGAGGAAGGAAAGGTCTGGATGGCATTGTGGTAATCATTCACCGCGGCATTATAAAACCGGCGGGAAGCGGCCAGTTGTTCCTCGGCCTCATTAATAGCCCCCTGCAGTTTCAGAAAATTGGAGCTGGCTTTCAGGTCGGGGTAGTTCTCTACCTGCACCCTGACCTGCTGTAATACCGTATTGAGCTGGTTTTCCAGTTTCACTTTTTCGTTTACCGGCCACTGCGCGGCATCAAACTGCTGGCGTAATGCGGTCAATTGGCTGAGCAATTCCTTTTCATGTTGCATATAACCCTTTACGGTATCCACCAGTTGCGGAATGAGGTCATGCCTCTTTTTGAGCATGACATCCATGGAGAAATAAGCATTGTCCACCGCATTTTTCTTTACAATAAGACTGTTGTACAGGGCAATAATGATCAGCCCCAGCACCACAACGGCAATAATCGCTATATACATAATGTGTCAGTTAAATCAGGGACAATTGCTGCAACTCAGACCGTAACTGATCCGGATTGCGGAAATGAATACTCTTTATTCCCATTTCCTCCGCCGCTTTTACATTCCGCAGGTTATCATCTATAAATACAGCGTTTGCCGGAACCACGGTATAACGGTCCAGCAAACGCTGATAAAATTCAGGGAAGGGTTTGCGGGTCTTCTCCACGCCGCTCACCACGCGGCCATCAAACCAGTGCAGGAAATTATACCGGACCAGGGCGATATTGAACAGGTCTGCCTGCCAGTTGGTCAGCGCATAATGTTTATACTTCCCGCTGACGATCAGTTCACGGAAAATGGATACAGTGCCGTGCACCGGGCCTTTCAGCATATCGGTCCAGCGGCCATAATAATCCCGGATCTCTTTTTCCCATTCCGGGAATTTTGCCAGCAGTTCCTGCGTGGCTTCAACGATCGGGCGGCCCGCATCCTGCTGTTCATTCCAGTCATGCGTGCAGACATGTTCAAAAAAATAAGTCCGCTTTTCCTCCGAATCAAAATAGGATTCGTGATATACATAGTTGGGGTTCCAGTCCACCAGTACACCCCCGAGATCCCAGATAAAAGTATTTACCGCCATCTGTTCCTATTAGTTATAGATTAAGTTCAGGCCGGTCCTGGTTATATTTTAATTTAAGTCCGATCATAATACCGGACATCACCAGCATCACCGCATTGGTAAGGATGACCACCATATTATTAATAAGCAATCCCCAGACCAGCCACATGATCTCATTGACAAAAGCGATCAGGAACATATAGAGGGAGATATCCTTGGCGGATTTCTCCTTCCAGGTTTTAACCACCTGGGGTAAAAATGTAAAGGCGGTTACTGCGCCGGCCGCATATCCGAGTATATCTACAGATGTCATTACTTATATTTTTTATACAGTTTGAGTTCTTCGGCTTTTGCCGGTATCAAACTTACGGCAGTTCCGCCACCCGGTGCCAATTTTAATTTCAACAGGGTTTTGGCATCCACCAGGAATTTTTCAATCACATAGGCTTCCGGATTATCTTTCCAATGGGCATTGTCGGCATCGCGGTAGATCGTAGCCACATATTTTTTATCAGCATCCAGGAAAGACAATGACTGCGTGAAATTCCGGGCAGTCTCATCAGTGATCGCGCCTATGAACCAGTCATTTTTCCCTTTGGCTTTCCGGGCAATGATCACATAATCGCCGGGTTCAGCATCCAGTATTTTTGAATCATCCCAGTCAACGGCCACATCCTTGATAAACTGGAAGGCATCCATATGTGCTTCATAGTTTTCGGGAAGATCTGCCGCCATCTGTAATGGACTGTACATAGTCACATACAGGGCCAGTTGTTTGGCCAGTGTGGTATGTACCTGTTCAGTCTTCGATGGATTGTAATAACTCATTTTGATCTTGAAGATACCCGGTGTATAATCCATTGGACCACCCATCAGCCGGGTAAAGGGAAGGATGGTTTCATGATCCGGCTGGTTACCGTTACTCCAGGCATTGAATTCATTTCCCCTGGCGGCTTCAGAAGCCAGCCAGTTGGGATACGTGCGGTGCAGACCAGTCGGACGTACGGGTTCATGTGCATCAACCATGATATGCCGTTCGGCCGTTTTGGAAGCGACTCTCAGGTAGTGACGCACCATCCATTGTCCATCGTGGTGCTCGCCCCGGGGAATAATCCGGCCCACATAACCGGTTTTCACTGCTGCATAACCATATTCATTCATAAACTTATAAGCCGTATCCATCCAGCGTTCATAATTAGTGGCGGAACCGGAAGTTTCATGGTGCATGATGATCTTCACCCCTTTGGAGGCGGCGTAACGTTGCAATTCTTTCAAATCAAAATCGGGATAGGGAGTCACAAAATCAAACACATCTTCCTTCCACTGTCCAAACCAGTCTTCCCAACCGGTATTCCAGCCTTCCACCAACACGCCTTCAATACCATGCTGAGCGGCAAAATCAATATAACGTTTTACATTAGCTGTATTGGCGCCATGAGGTACTTTAGATGCCTGTTGTGAGCCCACCTGACCGCCACTGTAATCCCAGCTGCTTTTGCCCACATGCATTTCCCACCATACACCAACCATTTTCTGGGGTTTCACCCAGCTTTCCGCATCCGGCACTTTGGAGGGATCGTTCAGGTTCAGGATCATTTTAGAAGCAAGAATTTCTGTGGCTTTATCGCTGACGATCACCGTACGCCAGGGCGTGGAGAAGGGTGCCTGCAGGTAGGCTTTATTGCCCACCGCATCCGGCACCAGGTGAGATTTAAATGTATAATTCGTTTTATCCAGCACCAGGTTCATGGCCGGGTAGTTGACCAGGGCGGCTTCATGCAGGTTAATGTATAAACCTTCCGCCGTCTTCATCATCAGCGGGGTTTGTACCGCATGGTTATCAAAAAAAGTCTTTGCATGGATCTCCTGCGCAAATCCACCGCCGGATGCATCCACTTTGCTCAATGCACTGTTATAATATCCATATTCGTTGGTATCATAGTCTCCGGGGATCCAGAAAGCATGATGATCACCGGTGAGTGCAAAACCACTCAGTTCATCCGCTATGATGAAATGATTGAGTTTGGGTTGCTCCGGGAAGATATAGCGGAAACCTACCCCATCATTAAACACCCGGAACATGAGCTGAATGCGGATTCCTGATCCTGATTTGTCGGTTACAGACAATAACAATTGCCGGTAATTATTCCGGATTATGCTTTGTTCGCCCCATACCGGCTTCCAGCTTTCATCCACCATCGCTGAGTCCACATGATCCAGGCTGAACAGTTGTAAGAGGACCTGCGGGTTGGCCAGTTTCATACCCACCGACGAAGGAAGCAGAACTGCCTTCCCTTTGTATGTAACACTGTACATTAATCCACCACTGGATTGATGTTGTACGGCCAGTTGAATATTTTTATCAGGAGAGGAAACAGTCAATGACTGATCGGCATAAGCCAGCTGAACGAGCCCTGTTACTGCGAGGGCGGTCAGCAATCGTTTAAGTAACATAACAGGAAATTTTACATGAAGGTAGTACTTTTGTGTAATTAGTACACATTCTAAACTAACGCTTCTCCAACAACCACCAGAGCCGTTTCCGGGGCTTGATCTTGTAATTGGTCCGGATATAGGAGGTAATATGGATCATGGCTTCCTCGTGACTGTCGGTTACTAAAACCAGGTTCATATCCAAAGGAGAGATGGTTCCTTTGGTCTCCATATCCTGAATGGTTTCCATTAAAGGGGTATAAAACTCCCTGCCAAAAAGCACGATCGGGAACTGGCTGATGGTCTTTGTCTGTACCAGTGTTAATGTTTCAAACAATTCATCCATGGTGCCAAAGCCGCCGGGGAGAATAATAAATGCAAAAGAATATTTTACCAGCAGTACTTTGCGGACAAAGAAATGCTCGAAGGTGACCGACTTATGTACATACGGATTTTCTTTCTGTTCGAAAGGCAGTACGATATTACAGCCCACTGATTTACCCCCGTTTTCAAAGGCACCCCTGTTGGCGGCTTCCATAATTCCGGGACCACCACCGGTCAGGGTGGTAAATCCCGCTTCCGCAATCAGTTTTCCAAATTCGCGGGCCTGCTGGTAATAAGGATGGTCCTCTTTGAAACGGGCTGATCCGAAAACCGTAATACAGGGACCCACAAAGTGAAGGGCCCTGAATCCTTTGATAAACTGTTTAAACACCCGGAAGGCAAATAATAATTCATACCCCCTGCTTTTGGGTCCTTCCAGGTAAACCGGTTCTTTTACGGGTATAACGGGGCGTGCTTTGGTTTTTAAGGATGCTTCCATAGATAGCTGTAAATTGCCTGACAATTTAATCAATTATACAATGCGAATTATTTCCTACAATGTAAACGGTATCCGGGCAGCCATAAAAAAAGGATTTATTGACTGGCTGAAAACAGATCCGGCCGATGTGATCTGCGTGCAGGAAACCAAGGCGGTCAGAGGTGATGTGGATACCAAAGCACTGAATGAACTCGGTTATCATGATTACTGGTTCAGTGCGCAGAAAAAAGGATACAGTGGCGTGGCGGTGTTCACTAAAATAAAACCGGATGCGGTGGAAACAGGCAACGGGCATGGTCCGAGTGATGATGAAGGAAGGGTGATTCAGTTACAATTCGGAGATACCCGCCTGATCAATGCCTATTTTCCCAGTGGCACCAGCGGGGGAGAACGCCAGGATTTCAAATATGTATGGCTGGATGAATGCCTGGCCTGGCTAAACAAACTCAAAAAGAAAAATCCGAAACTTATTTTATGTGGCGATTATAATATTGCCCATCAGGAAATAGACATCCATGATCCTAAAGGAAACAAAAATTCTTCCGGTTTTCTTATGCCGGAACGGGAATGGATGACAAAATTTTATGAAAGCGGCTGGATCGACACATTCCGTAATTTTCACCCTGAGCCTCATCGGTATAGCTGGTGGAGTCAGCGTTTTCCATCTGTTCGCCTGAACAATAAAGGCTGGCGGATCGACTATATAAATGTTACAGAACCTTTAAAAAAACAACTGAAAGACGCTGAAATATACCCTGATGTAAAACATTCTGATCATTGCCCGGTATATTTAGATATCAAATTGTGATAAGCACCGGCGAACCATTTCAGTATTTCACCTCCCTGGGCAGATTAAACCGGCTTTTCTTAACCAAACCACGCACAGATGGATGGAATCATTGTCTTGATCATACTGATACCCGTTGTATTTCTATTCCTGCTCATCAGTATTCTCAGCCGCAGCAGCGACCAGAAACGTTTACTAACAGATTTGTATGATAAAGTAAATGAACTGACGGCGGAAATTAAAAAATTACGGCACGGACAAAAACAGGAAACCACGATCCCTGTACCCAAACCGATAATCACTGCCACCCCCACCCCGGTTTATCCTGAAAAAGAAGAGAAACCTGTCCCGCTTGTACCGGTTCCCGAACCTGTACCTGAGCCTGTCTCTCCTCCCCTCATTCCAAAACCTGCCGGGCCCAGTTTACCCGAGTTGCTGAAGCCAAAATCAGCAGAGACCATCAACAAACCCGCGTACAAGCCTGAATTTATCAGTGATAAGAAAGAAAGAGATTACGAAAAATTTATCGGTGAAAATATTGCCAACAAAATTGGTATTGCGGTACTGGTACTGGGTATTTCCTTTTTTATTAAATATGCGATCGACAAAAACTGGATACATGAAAGTGGACGGGTGATTATCGGGCTGATCAGTGGTGGAATACTGATCGGGTTTGCGCATTATTTCCGTAACCAGTATCGTTCCTTCAGTTCTGTACTGGTAGGCGGCGGCCTTACCGTATTCTATTTCAGTATCGCTTTTGCTTTTCACCAGTACCACCTGGTCAGCCAGACAACAGCCTTTATTTTCATGGTGATCATTTCGGGGCTCGGTGTATTTTTATCGCTTTATTATGACCGGCAGGAACTGGCAGTGCTCGCCACGATCGGTGGATTTATCACCCCATTCCTGGTGAGTACCGGTCAGGATAACTACACCGCGCTCTTTACCTACCTCTGTATTCTCAATTCCGGGCTGATGGTGCTGGCCTGGTTTAAACGCTGGCCGGCGATCAATTCCATTGCCCTTGTATTCACCACCCTTATTTATGGCGGTTGGCTGACCCGTCGTTTATATTTCAGTGATGAGCCGCTGCCCCAGGCAG
>CAZYTV010000193.1:0-7846 GCA_964650455.1 uncultured Chitinophaga sp.
GGGCCTGGGTACTGACCATCCCGATCAGTGGTTTACTGGCGGGTGGGGTATACTTTATTGTGAAATTATTCTGACCCGGGTCCCAATCCTATTTTTACCAAATAAAATCCTGACTTTTGTCGGGATTTTATTTTATATGGCAAAAATTCTTGTAACAGGCGGCTGTGGCTATATTGGTTCACACACCCTGGTGGACCTCCTGGAAAACGGCTACGAAGTGATCTCTGTAGATAATAACTCCCGTTCCAATCCCAATATCCTGCTGGGTGTTGAAATGATCACGGGCAAAAAAGTAAAGAACTACAAAGTTGATCTCTGCAATTTCGACGATACGTTCGCGATCTTCCAGGAAAATACCGATATCACCGGTATCATTCATTTTGCCGCTTATAAAGCAGTGGGCGAATCGGTGACACAACCCCTGATGTACTTTGAAAATAACCTGGTATCCCTGATCAACCTGCTGAAATGTGTGCAGGAATTCCAGATACCCCATTTTGTATTCTCTTCTTCCTGTACCGTGTACGGCGAGCCCGATGAAATTCCGGTTACCGAAAAAACAATTCCCAAACCTGCCGAATCACCCTATGGGTACACCAAACAGATGAGTGAGCAGATTATTAACGAATTTGCTAAAGCGGCCAGGACCAAAAATATTTTGCTTCGTTATTTTAACCCGGCTGGTGCTCACCCTTCCGGCATAATTGGTGAAATGCCCATGGGTAAACCGCAAAACCTGGTGCCGGCCATTACACAGACCGCTATCGGGCGTATTGAAAAAATGATGGTATTCGGCGCTGATTACCCGACCAGGGACGGTTCCAATTTGCGGGATTATATTCATGTTTGCGACCTGGCCCATGCCCATACCCTTTCCCTGCAATACCTCGAAAGCGGCAAACAACAGGAGCTTTGTAAAGTATTCAATCTGGGTACCGGCAGTGGTATCACGGTACTGGAAGCCATTCATGCCTTTGAAAAAACCAGCGGAACGAAACTGAATTACGAGGTCGGTCCCCGTCGGCCCGGGGATGTAGTGGCTATTTATGCCAATAACGATCTGGCCCGGGAAGAGCTGGGCTGGAACCCTAAGTACACCCTGGAAGATATCATGTCCACCGCCTGGAAATGGGAAGTGAGGCTTAAAGCCGATGAAACCGTTTTCAGCAGCCAGTATGGTGAACTGAATTAGGCTCCGAAGCCCGTATTTATTCATTGCCCATTGCTGCAACCGCCTTACTTTTGCGGCACAAAAGCACAATCATGTCATTAAAAGATATACAATCCACTGGTAATAAGGACACCCGTAGCGGATTTGGTGATGGTATTGCAGAAGCAGCCCGAAAGAATCCCAACGTGGTGGCACTTACCGCCGACCTGCTGGGGTCAATGAAACTGAATCAGTTTATCAAGGAGTTCCCGGACCGTTTTATCCAGTGTGGTATTGCAGAAGCAAACATGATCGGCGTAGCCGCCGGTCTGACCATCGGAGGCAAAATTCCCTATACCACCACATTTGCCAACTTCTCTACCGGCCGGGTATATGACCAGATCCGCCAGTCGGTAGCCTACAGTGGCAAGAATGTAAAGATCTGCGCCTCACATGCCGGACTCACCCTGGGTGAAGATGGCGCCACCCACCAGATCCTCGAAGATATCGGGCTGATGAAGATGCTGCCGGGTATGACCGTGATTGTACCCTGCGACTATGCCCAAACCAAAGCGGCCACCATGGCCATTGCAGATTATGAGGGACCTGTTTACCTGCGCTTTGGTCGCCCGGTATGGCCCATCTTTACTGCTGATAAGCCCTTTGAGATCGGGAAAGCCCAGCCCTTCTCCGAAGGAACAGATGTCACCATCTTTGCCTGCGGTCACCTGGTATGGAATGCTATCCAGGCCGGTATCCAGCTCGAAGAAAAAGGCCTCAGCGTGGAAGTGATTAATATTCACACGATCAAACCGCTGGACGAGGAAGCAATTCTGAAATCCATCCGCAAAACGAAATGCGCGGTAACGGCTGAAGAACACAATATCATCGGCGGTCTGGGTGATGCCATCAGCCAGGTAGCGGCTAAAAACTTCCCTATTCCCATCGAGTATGTTGGAACAAAAGATACATTTGGTGAGAGTGGTACCCCGGCCCAGTTGCTGAAAAAATATGGCCTGGATGTTCCCGATATCATGGCTGCCGCTGAAAAAGCGATCAGCCGTAAAGGCTAAATGGATATTTCTTTGAAACTATTCCAGCAGGTTCTTCCAAAATCGGACCTGCTTTTTTATTTTTATTCATGGAAGCGCATTAAACAAACCGGTTTTCCAGTATTCTAAGCCACTCAAAGCCCGATAAAACCATGTCCAACATTGCATCAGACAGCGAAATACTGGTCCAGTTTCGTGTACCGGCTACGAAAGAAAAAGCCTATACGACCCTGATCCGTAAATACCAGGAAAAACTGTACTGGCATATCCGCCGGATGGTGGTGGAACACGAAGACGCCAATGATGTACTGCAGAATGTGCTGATCCGGGTCTGGAACGGATTGGAAAATTTCAGGGAAGACAGCCAGCTTTATACCTGGTTATACCGGATCGCCACCAATGAATGCCTCACTTACCTGGAACAACAAAAAAAGAAAGCATCCGTGAGCCTGAGCGATGTGGAAAGCGGACTGAGTAATAAAATCGTGGCAGATAAGCATTTCGACGCCAATAAACTGGAGTGGAAACTTCGAATAGCGATGCAGCAATTACCTGAAAAACAAAGAGTTGTGTTTGCGCTCCGGTATTATGATGAAATGCCCTACGTGGAAATGAGCCGGGTACTGGAGACCAGTGAAGGAGCTTTAAAGGCCAGTTACCACCATGCGGTCAAAAAAATTGAGGATTACATGCTGAATCATTAAACTTTGAAGCCCGGCTTTCGTCTGAACTAATGTAAACAATGACACAGAAAGAGACCATATTACAGGAACTGAAGGACTTAGAAAGCTCCCTGGCTGGTATTACCTCCCCAAATACCTTCTCCGTACCGGAGGGTTATTTTGAAGGATTGTCCCGGCAGGTGCTTTCCCGGATCCGGGCTATGGAAGCTTCCACAGCCGCTGAAGAACTGGGTCATTTATCTCCCCTGCTCAGCCAGTTGCCGAAGACGATGCCTTATACTGTGCCGGCTGGTTATTTTGAAGGTCTGGAGTCAACCCTGGTTTCTGCGGCGATGTATGGAGAACAGGAGGCGAAAGAGGAGCTGGAAAATATCTCCTCCCTGCTCAGTGGGCTGAAAAAAGAAATGCCTTACAGCGTACCTGCCGGGTATTTTGATACGATCAGTACACCCGCAGCTGCAAGTAAACCGGCCGCTAAAGTAGTCTCCATGGGAAGCAGCCGTAAATGGTTCAGGTATGCGGCGGCGGCAGTGGTGACGGGAGTAATTGCCTTACTCGGCTTTTTATATATGAGCCAGGATACTACTGGAAATACAACAGGTACCTCCATGGCCCGATTTGAAAAAAGCATGCTGAAGGAAATCCGGAAGACCAGTGATACTGAGCTGACTGAATTTGTAAAACAGTTTGACGAAGCAGGCCTGAGTACCGAAGAAACAGCTGCAAACGATACCGAAAAGGAAATAAAAGAACTACTGAAAGATATTCCCGAAAGCGAACTGAAGCAATTCCTTGATGAAACCGCTGATGCTGAAACCAGTACTGATGATGAGACCTTATTAATGAATTAAGCGGATAAAATGAAAAAGTATTTATTCATATTGACTCTTTTAATCGCCGGCACTTTTACTGGTTTTGCCCAGGAAGAGGAAACAGATCCCCGGATGGGTAAACTGCAGGAAAAAATGCAGCAGTATATCCAGAAAAGGCTGAACATGACCAAGGCTGAATCCGAAAAATTCAGTCCGATCTTTATACGTTATATCACTGAACTCAGAAAAGTACATCAGGAAAACAGGACCGACCGTCCGATGCAGCAGTTGAAAGCAGCTGAAGTCCGGGTTCGGTTCCGCGATGAATTCCGTCAGGTGATCGATGAAAAAAGAGCGAATAAAATATTTGTAGTAGAAAAAGAATTCCTGGAGATCGCAAAAAGAGAGATCATCGAACGGAAGATACAAAACCGGCAGGGCGGTGGCGGCGGTTTACGCCGCAATAAGCTTATGGCCGACTAGCAATTTGTTTTTGTTGAATATTTCAAAAAAAGGAGTCTCGCAAACGGGGACTTCTTTTTTTATATCCAGCCCCAGCTGACAGATTCATTATGCTCGAAACCCTTCCCCCGCCAGCGGGTGACAGTAAACAGTCCTTCATTAGAACTGCGTAAATATTCTTAGTACCTACGCCATTCGGGTGGTATGACTGTTCATTATCCCCCGCTGGCGGGGGCCGGATATTCGATTTAGAAGTATTTTCAAAGGGGGGTGGATGCAACATTGCCAAAACTGAACACCGGGTGCTTCACATCATGATAGAATAAAAAAGTCCATTTCTCTTCTTCTCCCCGCTGCCACCATTCCCGCCGCAGCTCCATGGCCTTCTTCCCATCCGCATCATACTTGGCGACAAAGCGATGCTTCATCTGTTGCAACTGCGGTGCTTCATCGCCACCAAAGAAGATCGTATCCCTGTCTTCCTTTATCCAGAATGCCTGGTGAAAGGGAGAATGTCCTCCGGTTAATTCATACCGGATATAACCGTCAATCTCTCCATTATCATCCAACAATTCAACTTGTGGATTATCCCGGAGGCATTCCAGTTCCTCAGGTATAAAAGATGGAAAGCCTTTTTCAAATGCAAATTGCAGTTCGTCCCGCCGCACATAGTAAATCGCATTGGGAAATGACAGTCTGGCCCCCAGCCCTTCGCGCTCCACCCCTACAGCACCGGCATGGTCCTTATGTAAATGGGTCATCAGAACCTTGGTCACATCCCCCGGACTGATTCCGTTATCCATCAGGTTCTGATGCAATTGCAACACGCCGTTTTTTTCAAACCCCAGACCGGTATCGAGTACGAGTACATCCCTGGAAGTAACAATGGCAAAGGGTTGTATCTCCACCAATAAACTACCCACTGGCCGTTCATGCAACTGATGTTCCGCTTCATCAAAAGGGACGAAGTGTTTTGTTTTGTCGATAGTGAATGTGCCTTCGGAAAGAGGGATGATCTTCATTTTTCAAAGATAACTATAGGAGAAAGAACCAAGAAACAAGATGCCAAGAAGCCAAATAAGCATCAAAATACAAGAACCAAATAAGCACCAGAAATCATATACCAAAACCTTCTAAGAAAGAGTGGTTGGATATTGGTGCCTGTTTGATGCTTGCAATTTGAACATTCTTTGGTTTCTTGGCATCTTGGCTTCTTAATGCTTAGTTTTACTGGAATACAGCGCATGCATGGTCGACGCATAGCACGCAGCGTAAGCGTCCCGCTTTAATTTTCAACTGTAATGACTGGTCGGGCGGAAAACCGGGCAAGGGTATTTGCTGCTTTAATGTCTGTTCCGGATCGGTTTTCCTTGATTTTTCTTTGTCCTCCGAAGCTTTAGCGAAGGGGGATTTACTTTTTGTATCAAGACAAAAAGTAAGATGAGGAAATACTAAGTAAACAGATTCAACCAGACAGTAAGAAAAGAGATGCCAGATTAATAAACTAAAGCAGCAATATCCAACTACTCACCTTAGAAGGTCTTTGGAATTTGAACCTTGAAATTTATTTGAATCTTGTTTCTTGGAATTTTATCTTAAGACCATTTGCCTGTCCGCATCCAGCCTGATCAGTATAAACAACATAATAGTGAAAGTCAGCAGGGAGGTGCCGCCATAACTGATAAACGGCAACGGGATACCGATCACCGGAGCCAGCCCGATAGTCATGGCAATATTAATGGCCATATGGAAGAAAAATACTGACGCCACGCCATAAGCATAACTACGGCTGAAAGTGCTTCGTTGCCTTTCTGCGATCGTTACAATCCGCAGCAGGAGTATCAGGTAGAGTCCAAGGAGTACGGCACTGCCGACAAAACCAAAACCCTCTCCCACCGTACAGAAAATAAAATCCGTTCGTTGTTCCGGCACAAAATCATACCGGGTCTGTGTGGCACTCAGCAATCCTTTACCCAGTACACCTCCACTGCCGATGGCAATTTTGGACTGGCGCACATTATAATCGATATCTTTTTTCTTGTCGGTGTTTTTTGCCAGTTCATCAGAGTGGGCTTCCACATATTCAGATGGCACATCCTTACCCACGGTACTGTATATCCGCTCCACCTGGTAAAGTTTGAGTACTTTTTTAAATACCAGTGGCACCACAAATAACTGGATGCCTACGCAAAGCAGCCAGATAAAAATTATACTGTACAACAGGGCTGTCTTTCGTTTCCACCAGCGGCGGGTAAAATAGATCACGATGAGCATCAGGGATGTCAGCACTATAGCGAGGGTGATTTTTTCAAGCAGGAGGGTGGCAACGATGAGGGCCGCGGCAGAAAATCCGATCACCAGGATGGCAGAAGGTAATCCCTCCCGGTACATCACAATAAAGAAAGCGAAATACACCAGAGCCAGTCCCGTTTCACTTTGCATAATGGTGAGGGCAGCCGGAAAAAGGGCAATCCCCGCGGCAATCAGTTGCGAACGGGTTTTGGTGAAATCTGTTTCGGGCCGTGACAGGTATTTGGACAGGGCCAGGGCCACGAAAATTTTACAAAGTTCAGCAGGCTGGAAATTGAAAGCTCCCAGTTTAATGATCGACTCCGTTCCTTTGATCGGTGAATGGAAGGGAAACACCAGCAGGAGCATGAATATACCCAGGGCATACAGCAGGTTGGCCGTGGCGGAAAAGAATTTACTATCCGTAAGTAAAATAACAAAACCCAGTACAAAGGAAAAAAGGAAAAAGTAAAACTGCTTGCTATAGTCGGTTTTAAATCCAATAAAGGACTGGAAGATGGGGTCGCCTTCTTTATAAGTAGCCGCGAAGATGGCAGTCAGCCCGATACTCACGAGCAGCAGGTAGATCCAGACCAGGCTCCAGTCGATGCCTTTCGATATGGCGGGATTTTGGGGTCTCATGCTTTTTTAGTGTTCGCCATTTTATAAAATGCGTTCCGGTCGGGAAGAATAGCCATCATTTCTCCGGCCTCCATGGGTTTCTTTTTATCAGCCGGCAAAGAAGGTAAAGGTTTACTTAGTTCAGCTTTTACAAACCGTTTGATATAACTGCTGTCTTTGGTGGTCTGGTACCATTTGAAGGCGCGGATAGAATCTTCTTTGTATTGCAGCCGCTTGAAATAAGCCGGCATCAGGTTGGTATTGGAAATACGTTCCAGGTCGGCCTTGCTCTTGGTCATCAGGGTATCATTCAGGAATTTCTCGACCATGAGCCGGGAGATTGGTCCCGCCCAGGTGGCACCATAACCGGCATTCTGCACAAACACGGCAATAGCGATCTTCGGGTTTTTCTTTGGGGCAAAACAAACAAACATGGAGTTATTCGGTAGTTTGATCCGGTGTCCGTCGAGAATTGTATAGTTTTCAGCGGTACCGGTTTTGGCACATACTTCAATATCCGGAATCTGTGCAACACGGGCCGTACCAAATTTCACCACATCATTCATCCCTTCGATCACCGCATTGAAGGCGGTATCCGGAATATGGGTCAGTACATCGTGCTTAATCCGGAAGCGGCTCAGCAGGGTGGTATCATCAGCAGTTTCCCCGTCGATCTTCTCTACAAAGTGCGGTGTATAGTAATAGCCTTTATTAGCAATGATACACATGGCATTGGCCATCTGCAAGGCGGTGTCCAGCATTTTATGCTGGCCGCTC
>CAZYTV010000193.1:7856-8539 GCA_964650455.1 uncultured Chitinophaga sp.
GATGGCGGAATACGCATTGGCCATCTGCAGCGGAGTGGTCAGCATTTTATCCTGTCCGATACCCAGGGTGAGGTTGGTGCAGGAAGTCCAGTAGTTGGCATTCTCCCGGTTATACACGGATGTATCAGGAATATTGCCTGAGCTTTCGTTGGGAATATCCGGGCCCAGACGCACACCCAGGCCAAAATTATTCATATAGTGACGCCATTGCAGGTAACCTTTCTTGACATTCCCATACTTGGGATTATCAACAGTAAGTCTGTACACATGCGCATAGTAGGCATTACAGGAATTAGCAATGGACAAGCGCACATTGGCCGCGTGGCCACCACCGGCATGGGTACAGGCGGGTTTGCCATGGCCGCAAAGGGTATACCGGCCTCCGCAGGGAAAGCCATATTCCGGGGTGATCACTCCTTCATTCAAAGCCACCAACGCACCCAGGGGTTTAAAGGTAGAACCGGGTTCATAACGACCGGCAATAGCGCGGTTGAGCATGGGACCTGTTACATCCAGCACCATCCGGCTGTAGTTTTTACTTCCTTCAGAACCGGTAAGATCATTAGGATTGAAATTGGGGCCGGAGACCATGGCCAGTATGCCGCCTGTTTTCGGATCTATCGCTACCAGGCCACCCACTTTATTATTCATCAGTTGCTCTGCCATTTGCTGCAGCTCAACGT
>CAZYTV010000194.1:0-8468 GCA_964650455.1 uncultured Chitinophaga sp.
CTTATGTGGTGAAAGTAGCCCATGAGTACAGCGGTAAGATCATCTCTGGTCTCGTACTGGTTCATTAAGATTACTGAGAACAAAAGCTCAATACAAAGCCCTCCGTGAAAACGGAGGGCTTTTTTAATGGTATATAACAGGCATAAAAAAAACTGCGGCAAACACCACAGCTTTCTGTTGAACAGCAAGTATTCAGTTTGCTGACAGACTGATTTATTTAGTAACCTGTACCAGGAACTATTTCATTTTTTTCCAACTATTGATCAGCCCGTTGGTGGAAGAATCATGATTGGTTACCGGTGTTTTCCCTTTCAGCTCAGGTAATATTTGGTTGGCCAGTTGTTTGCCCAGTTCCACACCCCATTGGTCAAAACTGTATATATTCCAAATCACCCCCTGAACAAAGATTTTGTGTTCATACAGGGAAATCAATTCACCCAGGGTGAATGGTGTCACTTTCTTCACCAGGAAAGAGTTGGTGGGCCGGTTACCGCGAAATATTTTAAAGGGAAGCAGTTTGGCGATTTCCTCAGCACTCAGTCCCTGTTTTTCCAGTTCTGCTTCGGCTTCTGCCTCTGATTTTCCATTCATCAATGCTTCTGTCTGGGCGAAGAAATTACTCAGCAGTTTTACATGATGGTCACCAACCGGGTTATGTGATTGTGCCGGGGCAATAAAATCACAGGGGATCATCGGGGTGCCCTGGTGGATTAACTGGTAAAAAGCATGTTGGCCGTTTGTCCCGGGTTCACCCCATATCACCGGGCCGGTGGCATAGTCTACCGGCTCGCCATTCCGGTCCACACTTTTGCCATTACTTTCCATATTTCCCTGCTGGAAATAGGCGGCGAATCGGTGCAGGTACTGGTCATAGGGTAAAATGGCTTCGGACTGTGCTCCGAAAAAATTAGTATACCAGATTCCGGTCAGGGCCATGATCACCGGGATGTTCTTATCAAACGGACTGGTCATGAAATGCTCATCAATATGATGGGCTCCTTTCAGCAATTGTTCAAAATTTTTATACCCGATAGTGAGGGCGATTGAGAGGCCAATGGCACTCCAGAGCGAATAACGTCCGCCAACCCAGTCCCAGAATTCAAACATATTGTTCTTGTCAATGCCAAACTTCACCACTTCCTTTTCATTGGTACTGAGTGCGACAAAATGTTTGGCGATATAACTTTCCTTTTTTGCTTTTTTCAGGAACCATTCACGGGCGGTATGCGCATTGGTCATGGTCTCCTGTGTGGTAAATGTTTTGGAAGCGACCAGGAATAAAGTTCTTTCAGGATCCACTTTTTTCAGGGTCTCCGCGATATGAGTACCATCCACATTTGAAACAAAGTAAGTTTCAATCCCTTTAACCCAGTATGGCTTCAGGGCTTCCGATACCATTAAAGGACCCAGGTCACTCCCCCCGATACCGATATTTACAATATACCGGATCTTCTTATTCGTATACCCACGGTGTTTACCACTATGAATATTTTCACAGAAGCCCTTCATTTTTTTCAGCACTTTTTTAATTCCAGGCATAATATCTGTTCCCTGGGTAAATACAGGCTTCCCGGAAAAATTCCGCAGGGCGGTATGTAATACGGCACGTTGTTCTGTGGCATTGATCTGCTCCCCGTTAAACATGGAATGGATTGCTTCCGGCAACTTACAGGAATGAGCCAGTTCATTCAGCAGTACAAGTGTCTGTTCATTGATGATGTTTTTGGAATAATCAAAGACAAGGTCCTTGGTACACATCGAATACTTCCGGAACCGCTCCGGATCACTGCGGAATAATTCCCGCATGGCTTTCTTACTTATTTCAGCCTGGTGCTCCTGCAGCTTTTTCCAGGCATTTGTTTGTGTGGGGTTAATTCGGGGTAACATCTTCTTATAATTGATTGAATACTTGAATCGTTTTTTCTGTCATTTCAGGGGTGATATCCAGGTGTGTCACCAGGCGTACCCGGTTTGGAGAAATAGCATAGCCCAGGATATTATGATCTTTAAGCCGGGTTACCAGTTGTGGGGCAGTGATACTGTCATCCAGTTCAAAAATGATAATATTGGTTTCTACCGGTAACATGAGTTTTACAAAGCTCCGGGAGGAAATGGCTCCGGCAATAGCAATAGCATGAATATGATCTTCCTTCAGTCGTTCTATATGATGTTGCAATGCATAAATGCCGGCAGCAGCCATAAATCCGGCCTGCCGCATTCCCCCGCCAAATACTTTACGGTATCGTTTGGCTTTTTTGATAAAGTCCTTGGTGCCCAGGAGCAAACTGCCCACGGGACAGCCCAGGCTTTTGCTCAGGCAAACTGAGATACTGTCAAATACTTTACCATAGTGCAGCGGGTCCTCTTTTCTGGCTACAATAGCATTCCAGAGCCGGGCTCCGTCGAGGTGAAAACCGAGTTCATGTTTCGTACATACCTGGCGAATGGCCTGTATCTCACTGAACGTGTAACAACTGCCTCCGCCCCGGTTACTGGTATTCTCAAGGGACACCAGGCGGGTATGCGCCCGGTGTACATCATCCGGCTGGATGGCTGCTTCCACCTGCCGGGCATTGATCCGGCCCCTGTCACCATTAATTAATTTCACCGAGGCACCGGAATTCAAAGCAATTCCTCCACCCTCATACTGGTAAATATGTGAGCTCTCATCACAAATCACTTCATCGCCTGGCTGTGTATGGCATTTAATGGCAATCTGGTTGGTCATGGTACCCGAAGGACAAAAAAGGGCGGCTTCCATGCCAAACATATCCGCCGTCATTTCCTGTAAGGTATTTATAGAGGGATCCTCTCCGAACACATCATCGCCCACTGGTGCTTTCATCATGGCTTCCAGCATTCCGGGGGTGGGACGGGTTACGGTGTCAGATCTGAAATCAATGGTCATTCTTTTTTTTCTGCAAGATAATCAGT
The DNA here is from genome assembly GCA_964650455.1 of uncultured Chitinophaga sp. Classification (GTDB taxonomy): domain Bacteria; phylum Bacteroidota; class Bacteroidia; order Chitinophagales; family Chitinophagaceae; genus JJ008. The sequence continues at coordinate 2,935 of CAZYTV010000194.1, forward strand.
TCACGCCTGAAATAGGGTAGTTGACGGGGAAACTGGTTTTTTTATGCCCGGTTTTAATATCTTGCCCCCCATGCAAATACCGTTCTGGATACAGGCGCTCATCATCACCGGCTCGGCCCTTATGCTGACGCTGGCTATTTACCTGATGTCGGTATTTAACAGCCTGTTTGGCGGGATAAAAAACAACTGGCTGCGCAAAAACCTGGCTGTTTTACTCGTGGCCATCTGCTTTATGTTTTCACTGACCGCTATTTCTTCTGAATTATTTGTTGAGGCAGCACAAAAAGGCTGGTTAAAAGCGGCTTTTTTCCAGGTCTTGAATACGATACTGATCACCTTTTTTGTCTACAACTCATTCCTGCTGGTCAGCCGGATCAAAGGGCTGAAGCGCCTTAGTTTTGTCCGTTATCACGCGGTCATTATCCTCACCATCATCATTTCCGCCCTGCTGATTTATACCGGGATCAATTTTTTTGAGAACGGGATGAAATTCGTCAAATTAAAAGCCACCCTGTTATTCAGTTTTTATAATGCGGCAACCGCAGGACTGATTTATGCATCGGTGAGTTATGTGGAACTTGATCGTAAGCGGAAACTGAATGAGAAAGAACTGGAAGTCACCCGGCTGATGGCACTGAAAACAAAAGCCGAACTGGATGCACTGCATTCAAAAGTAAACCCGCACTTCCTGTACAACGCACTGAACTCTATTGCCGACCTGTCCATCACTGATGGAAAGAAAGCCCGCCGTATGACCATTGCGCTGGCCGACCTGTTCCGCTATAGCATCAATTACAGTCAGAATAATTTTTCCAGTGTAAATGATGAAGTGGCCATGACGGAAGTTTACCTGCAGATCGAAAAAATCCGCTTCGAAGATCAGCTTAACTATACCGTCAGTGTGGAACCGGAAGCCGGTCATTACCTGGTTCCCCGTTTTATCTTACAACCACTGGTGGAAAATGCCGTAAAGCACGGACTCAAGGCCACCGGGCTCATGACGGAGATTCAGCTCCAGGTGAAAGTACAGAACGATAGTCTGCAGATCAGTATTGCCGATAATGGTCCGGGCTTCCCCGAGGAATTAACGCCTGGATACGGGGTGAAAAGTGTATTTGATAAGCTGGACCTGTTGTTCCCTGGCTTATATGAAATTCGATTTATGAACCAGCCGGTGAAGCAAGTAGTGCTGACCATCCATAAACTGATCAAAAATGAACCGGATATTTAAAACCCTTGTCATCGATGATGAACCGGCTGCCCGCCGTTTGATGAAGAGTCTCCTGTCGGAGTATGCTTCAGTGATTGAAGTGATTGGTGAAGCTGGTAATGGCAGGGAAGCCATTGAAAAAATTCATTCCCTTCGTCCTGACCTCATATTCCTGGATATACAGATGCCCGACCTGACCGGTTTTGAAGTAATAGAACAACTCGGGTATAAACCCAATATTATTTTTACGACGGCCTATGAACAGTATGCCATTAAAGCCTTTGAAAGTTTCTCTATCGACTACCTGCTGAAACCCATCAAAGAAGATCGGCTCGAGCAAAGTATCCGGAAATTAAATGAGTTTGGAAAGATTCCCGCTACCGGTTTCGACGTAACCGGTTTACAGGATATAATCCGGCAGTTACAGGCCCCACCCAGGGCAACAGCTTTGCCGGTTAAGATCGGCGACCGGATCATCCTGCTTCGCTTTGAGCAGATAGCCTTTATGGAAGCGGAAGACAAATATGTGTTCATTCATACCACGGATGGGGTAAAGCACCTGACCGACCACTCCCTGAACACCCTGACTGAAAAACTGCCTGCTCAGTTTTACCGGATACAGAAATCATATATTATTAACAAAGACAGGATCCGGGAGATGCACCGTCATTTTAACGGGCGTTATCTCTTTATCCTGGATGATAAAGCGGGTACCCGGCTAACCTCTGGCCGAACCTATAATGAGGCAATTAAGGCAGAATTTGGTCTCTGATACACTAATTGCCCCTGTTTCCAGCACCCGAGCTGCTTGATACCAGTCAATATTCCGCCTATCCGTAAAAATAGCCATTGATACGAATCCGGGGCAGAAATGTAACCCAGATCAGGCTTACCCGTCATACTCCCATATCGAGAAACGGCCGAACATCCCTAAAACAGGCCGTTTAATTTAAAACATACAACTATGTAATGCAAAGTACTGAATTTTGGACTGTAATGTTCAAAGACCAGTACTTATCAATAAAATCAACGTTTATGAGACATTTAAAAACATTTCTGGCCATCGCTCTTCTGGCCGTATCCCTGCTTAGTCAGGCACAAACCGGAAACGGTAAAGTAAAGGGTACCGTAACAGACGGAAGCGCGAAAATTCTGGAATCTGCCACGATTACCCTGGTCAGGGCCAAAGACTCCAGTGTAGCCAAAATCAGTGTGGCGGACCGTACCGGAAAGTTTGAATTTGACGGCGTACCTGACGGAATTTATTTCGTTAGTATTTCAGCCATAGGTCATGAAAAAGGCTATTCCGAAATCATAACATTAAATGCCTCAACAACGCTGGTGCAGTTGAAAAATATTGACCTGGTTCCGCAGCCAAAATCAATTGCCGGGGTTACAGTAACCGCCCGAAAACCCCTGATCGAACAACGGATCGACAGAACCGTGGTGAATGTGGAAGCTTCCGTTGCCAATGTAGGAACCTCCGCTATGGAAGTACTGGAAAAATCGCCAGGTATATCTGTGGATAAGGATGGTAATATCAGTCTGAAAGGCAAGCAAGGTGTTCAGGTATTCATTGATGGCCGCCCCAGTTATCTATCCGGCACAGACCTGGCCAATTACCTGCGCAGTCTCAGCAGCAACCAGCTGGACCAGATAGAGATCATGACCAACCCTCCCGCTAAATATGATGCAGCAGGTAACAGTGGTATTATTAATATTAAAACCAAAAAGACAAAGCAATTTGGTTACAATGGTTCAATTTCTTCCACCTGGAGCCAGGGCCGCTATCCCAAGGTAAATGAATCATTCATGTTTAATTACCGGAAAAATAAAATCAATTTTTTCACCACCCTGGGGTATAATAACCGACAAAACTTCCAGAACCTGGATATACAGCGGAAATTCATTGAGTCCTCCACCAAGGAAGTGCGCTCACTTTTTGACCAGGAATCAAGGATCCGTGAACGGGGAGAATCGCTGAATGGTAAACTGGGGCTTGATTTCTTTTCTTCTAAAAAAACAACCTGGGGGATCGTGTTGAACGGATTTTATAATCCTGGAAAATTCGGGAACAGCAGTGATGTACTTATTTCAGACCCGTATGCTGTACTGCTGAGCCGTACTTATGCCAGCTCTTCCAATGATAAAAAATGGAAAAACTTCAGCACCAACCTCAACTTCAGGCATGTATTTGATTCCACCGGCAGAGAACTGACCGCGGATGCCGATTACCTGACTTACCGGAGCGCCAATCAGCAGGAACTGGTGAATGCCTATTTTGATGCCTCCGGTATGCCCACTGTTAAAGCAGATACCTTGCTTGGCAGTCTGCCCCAGGATATCCATATCTATTCCGCCAAAATGGACTATGTGCATCCGTTGGCGAAAGGTGCCAGGTTTGAAGCGGGGGTGAAAACCAGTTTCGTCAGCACTGATAATAATGCGATCTATGACAGCCTGAATTATGGGCAGCGGGTAAGGGATATCGGCCGGAGCAATCATTTTATATATGATGAGAATATCAATGCCATGTATGTGAACTACAGCCGCCCGCTTTCTAAAAAATGGACTGCTCAGCTGGGCCTGCGGCTGGAGAACACCAATGCCAAAGGTGACCAGGTGACCACGGGCGACAAGTTTAAAAGAAATTACACGCAACTGTTCCCGACCGCATTCCTTCAATACACGGCCAATGAAAAGAACACATTCGGACTGAATTATGGAAGGAGAGTGGAGCGCCCTGATTATGAAGACCTGAATCCGTTTATCATGTTCCTGGATAAATACACGTTTGAACAGGGTAACCCCAACCTGCAACCCCAGTTCTCACAGAATATTGAACTGAGTCATACCTACAAGGGTTTCCTGAACACCACCCTGAACTATACCCGCACCACAGATATCATGAATGAAGTGCTGGAACAGGATCCGGATAAGAACGAAACTGTGATCCGTAAACAGAATATCGCCAGGCAAAGACAGTATGGTATCGCCGTTAGTGCCGGTGGTCAGATAAAAAAATGGTGGACGGGTAATATCTATGCCAATTTATTCAATAACCATTTTGAAGGAATCATCAATGGCGACCAGGTGGCGATCAGTGCAACAACCGGGCAGTTCAATGCTTCCAACCAGTTTAAACTGAGTAAAACACTTAGTGCCGAGATCGGTGGATTCTATATGACCGGTGGAGTGGATGGTGTGTTCCGGATCAAAGGTTTTGGTATGATGACCATGGGTGTCAGCAAGCAGGTCTTTAAAGGAAATGGAACGCTTCGTCTGAATATGCGGGATGTACTTTACTCACAAAAGATCAAAGGAACCATTAAGTATAGTAATATTGATGCGGCCTTCCAGCAGCAAAGAGATTCACGCCAGGTGGCGCTTGGATTTACCTATCGCTTCAGCAAGGGAAAAATGAATAACAATGGCCAGAAAAGAAAGACAGGAGGAGCCGCTGAAGAACAGAACCGCGTAAAAACAGGGGGCGATAATTAACCAGACCTTAATCATTAAATCTTATATGTTAAGCGGCTGTCCCTTTACCGGGCAGCCGTTTTTATTTTGTTGATTAATGGGTTAATACTATTTCCAGAAAACAAATCGTCTCATCCTTTTAATATAATGTGGTTAGTATAGATATTACTAACGACTAACGGCTACATACGCTCCTTTTTATACATATGTTAATGCTCCTTTAACACAGCTGTGCAGTTTTCCTTCATTTTTACCGCTTGTGTATAGGCATAGCTATATTACCCTTTAACACGCAAACTACGAAACTTGTCATATTTGCTATTCCGCTCTGAAAGGATTGTATCAATTTTATAATGATTCAATCACCAACAATAGCCATGAATATGAGAAAGAACCTTAGCTTCCTTCTGCTGCTCCTTATTGTCAGCATGACTGCCATTGCGCAAAACAAAACAGCCCGTATTACAGGACAAATCCAGGATGATGCCCGGAAACCAGTTCCCGGTGCTTCCATCTCACTAATGCGCTCCGCCGATTCAGCCCTTTTCAGAACGGCTGTTTCCGGTAAGGACGGACGATTTGAATTTGATAACCTGGCTGGTGATAAATACCTGCTGATGGTGTCGGCCGTAGGATTTGACATGTCTTCATCCGGTCTGATCATCGCTCCTGAAGGGGCCGATACGGAAACGGGGATGATCACCCTGAAATCAGCAGCCAAAAGTTTGGAGGGAGTGACGATTGCCGCTAAAAAACCATTTATAGAAACAAAGATTGACCGTACCGTGGTGAATGATGACTCTTCACCCACCCAATCCAGTGCAACCTCCCAAGGAATCGCGGA
>CAZYTV010000195.1:0-8460 GCA_964650455.1 uncultured Chitinophaga sp.
ATCCAGCAGGGTGCTGTCGTAATAGCTGTGCATGAAATGCAGTTTGGAACCGGTATAAGCATCCTCCCGCGCTTTCGCCCATTGTTTTTTCAGGCTGTCCGTACCTTCCATTTCCATAAACAGGCAATAACCCCGGTAAGAGTTAATACTGTTGTTATAGTAGTAAACAAATGAGTCTAGCTGGTAACGCAGTTCATAACCGAGCGCCTGGTTGGTGATCAGTAATGCATCGGTGGCCATCACTTTCAGCCGGTTGGTTTTTTTATAGAAGAAAAACTTCAGCACATCCGGGTTATTCAGCACCGCTTTCTCCGCATTGGGCGTACTGCCGATAAAATTCTTCAGGAAAAAATCACCGTATTTCTGCCAGCCATCCGCTACTTCAAAACTGCTTTTCAACACCACTTCTTCCATACTGTTGTCTTTCTTCACCAGCAGCACTTCCAGTTTGTTTTGTTCACTGACCCGGATGGTTTGGGTATGATAACCGGTATAACTGAAGACCAGGTCATAGCCCCCGGATTTCAGGCTGAGATTGAATCCACCTTCTTTATTCGTAAGCGTACCCAGGGTGGTGTTCTGACAGAATACAGAAGCTTTGGATAAAGGTTCACGTGTGGCGGAATCCAGGATCACCCCACTGATATCAAACTGGGCCTGTAACAGGAAGGAATAACAGGATAGAAGAAGGACCAGTACGGTGCGGCGTTTTTGCATGAAAAAATGATTATGGACTAAAGATAGCTTTCCGGTCATCCCGGTTGCATGGCAGGAATAGTGCCAAGGTAGTTTTCACAGGCCTTTTTAATGGTTTCCTCCAGGGGGGTAAAGGAAAAACCCGGCAGGGCCCTGAGTAGTTTATCATTTTCAAACCGGGTCTGGCTGATGGCCACCCGGGCGCTCTCTTTGGTGAGCAGGGGTCTTTTTCCGGTAAACAAGGATTTTATTTTCTCTATGCGCCAGGCCAGTTGCAGTAATCCAGGTGTTGCTTCTTTATATGGCGGCTTTTTTCCAAATCCGGCGGCAATCGTATCCTGGAGTTTACGGAAAGACCAATTATCGCCGGTTACCACATACCGCTGTTCACTGATACCACTTTCCATTAATCTTATCGTGGCGCGGGCTACATCCTGCACATCCACAAATCCATTGATCCCGGCTGTGTACCATTTAAAACCTTCGTATACCTGTCTGAAAATAGCACAACTGCTCTGGTGCCAGTCGCCATACCCGAGTATGGTACCCGGATTGAGGATCACAGCATCCAGTCCTTCACTGATCCCTCTCCACACATGCAGTTCTGATTTGAACTTGCTTTTGGCATAATGGGTATTGATCTTATTGTCTTCCCATTTTTTTTCTTCATTCACGTGGCCTCCGGTGGCATTACGTCCCAGCGCTGCCACAGAACTGATATGTACCAGTTTCTGAATATTTTTCTCCAGGGCTATATTCACCACATTGGCCGTACCCTCCACATTCACCTGGTACATCCTGTTCCGTTCTTTTTTTACGAACGAAACCACCGCTGCGGAATGAATCACCATTTCCATCCCTTCCATCGCATCTTCGAGCGATACCACATCAAGGATATCCCCTTCCACCCATTCCACCTGCTGAAAAACGGATGCAGGAATCCAGGCAGGTATTTTATTTCCTCTCCGGATCGCACGTACCGTATAATTTTTTTCCACGAGTTCTTTGATGATATAAGAACCCAGGAATCCCGTGCCGCCGGTAACCAGTACTTTAGTTGACAAATTGATCGTTTATCAGGTGAATGAAGGGACGAAGATAATCCTTGTACAGCTTCAGTTTAATCGTATTTGTAAAAGCCCTCTCCCGTTTTTTTACCCAGCTTACCCAGCTTCACTTTTTCTTCCTGTACCGGGGAGGGTTTCAGTCGTTCCGGCCGGCCCAGTTGTTCCCAAACTGAGCAACTGACTGCATAATTAATATCATTCCCGATTAGGTCCATCAGTCTGAAAGGACCCATTTTAAAACCAGTGGCTTCCAGTAACCGGTCCAGTTGTTCCATATCCGCCTGTCCTTCTTCCACCAGTCGCAGTGATTCAATATAAAAAGGACGGGCTACCCGGTTCACAATAAATCCCGGTGAATCTTTACAGACCACAGGTGTTTTATTCATTTGTTTGGCCAGGGAAATGATCGTCTCCGTAGTGGCGGTATTGGTAAAAGGGGTGTTGACCACTTCCACCAGTTTCATGATGGTGGCCGGGTTAAAAAAATGCATACCGATCACCCGTTCAGGGTGCAGCACTCCTTTGGCAATTTCAGTAACGGACAGGGAAGAGGTATTCGTGGCAAAGATCACATCGCCATGATTCAGCTCGGCCAGTTGGTTGAATAACGCGATCTTGAGTGCCGGTTTTTCTACAATGGCTTCAATAAATACATCGGCGAGACAGCTTTGCAGATCATCCGTAAAGCGGAGCAGCCCGTATACCTGCTGTTGCTGTTCCGCAGTCATCTTTCCTTTCTCCACCAATGATTGAAGATTCCTGCCTATACCCGTTTGCGCTTTTTCCAGCACCGCTGCATTGACTTCAAACAAGGTGGTGGCAAAACCTGCCTGGGCAGCTGCCTGTGCAATTCCGCTGCCCATCGTGCCCGCTCCGCATACGCAAATACTGTTGATCTCCATACCCATGTTTATATGAAGTAAAGATAAGGCGGCCGGCGAACTGTGCCCGCTTTAGCTTAACTTGAAAAAAAATAAAACATGGACTCCAATCAGACAGAAACCCCGGTTGCCCCTGCAGCCCCTTCACCAGGAATAATGGCAACAAAGATTCCGGCCACTACCAGTTTTATTATTGCCGCAGCATTATTCCTGATGCCATTCATGGATATCCGGTGCAACGATATGTCTTTGAAAAAAATTAGCGGGTTGGAACTGGCTACCGGCTACCAGGTAAATAGTCCGGGAAGGGACAATTCATTATTCGGAGGACTTGAGAAACGGGATGCTAAATCTTTTACTGATCCGGAAAAAAAGGAATCCAACATCTATGCGCAGGCTGCTTTAATAATCGGGCTGGCCGGTCTTATACTCTCCTTCCTGAATGCAAAGACCGCAATGGCCGCCGCCGCGGCAACTGGAGCATTGGCAGCTGTTGCACTGATCGGTCTGATGATAGATATAAACAGGCAGGTTACCAGCCAACAGGCAGAACAAAGTAAGGAAGTGGTAATTTCGGTGAATTTCACCGCCTGGTTTTATATTTCCGTGCTGGCCTTCCTGGCAGCTGCTTATTTTTCGTATCAACGGATGAGGCAAAGTAAATAAGTACGAAGTACGAACTACGAAGTACGAAAGAGATGCCGTAAAACGAGTAACGATTCATTATTTTGGCATAAACCTACTAAGGATGGGCTGTTTCCAGACATCCGACAACTGACATCTGACAACTGATTCAAAACTTTCTTAAAGCAATATGAAGTCCATTCTGTTTCTGGTACTCTTCTTCATTCAGCATTCTCTTAACTCCCAAACCCGCGAACGCTGGGAACAGGTGGTGAACTGGGATGGGGTCAGTCACTGGTCACGGTATATGATTACCCTACCGGCTTTCCAGGGTCCGAATTCATTACCGGTACCGCAACTGGGCAATGGAAGGATCGACAGCAATTCCTATATCGGGGTATCCGGTGCTTTTCATTTTTCCAAAGGGGATAACACACAGAATGCGGTGATCAATGGTCATATCGCTGTGGTAAAAGACATAGTGGGTGTGGAACTGACCTGGATTCCCTGGGAGCACTATACTATGAGTACCGCCATCAAGGAAAAGCGGCATGTGTACTACGAAAAATTCAATGATAAAAAAGCCGCGGGAGATCTTTTACTCAATACCAATTTCAGGTTGCTTAAAAAATGGGCACCGGTGATGGACCTGATTTTCCAGATCGGTTACCGGATGCCTTCGGGCACCGATTATGGCTCAGCCCGTTATAGTGATGGTCCCGGTTATCACTTCGCCATCAACATGGGCAAGCCGCTGGATAAAGCAAAAACACTTAGACTGACTGCCATGGCTGGCTTCTATGTCTGGCAGATCGAATCCGATATCTTCAAACAGGATGATGCGTTTTTATTCGGGGCAGGGCTCGAATACCGGAAAAATAATTTTAGTCTGCACTCCAATATTGCCGGCTACCTTGGCTATCTCGAGGACCAGGGCGATAAACCGGTCGTTTTCCGCACCAGGGCCGAACAGCAGTTAAAAAAGATGAAACTGGTACTGGGAATACAACAGGGACTGAACGATTTTGACTACAGCAGCTTCGATGCCGGCCTGCGGTTTAACTTCAAATAGTCAAAATTTCCGGAATTAATCTAAAGGGCAGGGAAGAAGATAATCAAGCTGTGGACAGTCGACTGTCGTCTGTGGACTTCTCCCTATATCGCCGACGTAAACTGTTTCAGAAACCGCACATCATTCTCCGAAAACAGGCGTAAATCATTCACCCCGTACTTTAGCATGGCGGGTCTTTCGATCCCCATACCAAAAGCGAAACCGGTGTATTTGTTCGGATCAATACCGCAGTTGGACAGCACATTCGGATGCACCATACCACAACCGAGGATCTCTACCCAGCCGGTTTTCTTACAGATATTGCAGCCGCTGCCGCCGCAGATAAAACAGGTCACATCCATTTCTGCGCTGGGCTCAGTGAAGGGGAAGTAGGAAGGACGGAAACGGACTTTCACATCCTTGCCGTACATCTCTTTGACGAAGAAGTATAAAGTTTGTTTGAGATCAGCGAAAGATACACTTTCATCAATGTACAATCCTTCCACCTGGTGGAAGAAGCAATGGCTCCGGGCGCTCACCGTTTCATTGCGGTATACACGGCCGGGCATCAGCATCCGGATCGGCAGTTTGCCTTTTTCCATTTCGCGGATCTGTACACTGGAAGTATGGGTACGCAACACCCAGTCCGGGTTCTGCTGAATATAAAAGGTATCCTGCATATCGCGGGCCGGGTGATGGGCCGGCAGGTTGAGGGCGCCGAAATTATGCCAGTCATCTTCGATCTCCGGACCTTCGGCTACCGCAAAACCCAGTCGCTGGAAAATAGAAACGATCCGGTTACGCATCAGGGTCACCGGGTGACGGGAGCCCAGGGGCATCGCATCACCAGGCAGACTGATATCAATGGAAAAGCCGGTCTGTACCGATCCGGTAGCCACCGCTTTCAGTTCTTCATAACGGGCTTCGGCAAATTGCTTGAATTCATTCAGGATCTGGCCGGCCTCTTTCTTTTGTTCCGGCGCCACATTTTTCATTTCTCCCATCGTGGCCTTAACAATACCCTTGGTGCCCAGCCATTTGATACGGAATTCCTCCGCCTGCTTTTCATCAGTAGCAGTAAAGGCACTGATTTCATTCTTGTATTCGGCGATCTGTTTCAGCAAATTGTCCATAGGGGCAAAGATACGGAGGGGGAGAGAATAGAGAGTAGTAAATAGAGAATAGTAAATAGATAATAGAGAATAGGGGGCGACGGGCTAACAGTTATTAGCCGTAAATCCTTATGTTGCGGTAAACCTTATTTTATGTTAGTATTGGCACATAAACAATTGGAAGTATATAAGCAGGCAAGGGAGCTGCTGCAATTGGTCTACTTAATATCTGCAAAGTTTCCAAATGAAGAGAAATATCTGTTGGTGAATCAATTAAGACGGGCAACTGTTTCTGTTTGCAGCAATATCGCCGAAGGATCCTCCCGGTTATCAGGTCCTGAGAAAAAGCGGTTTTATGAGATTTCAAGAAGCTCGTTGGTTGAAATCGATACCCAAGCTGATATATCGATTAGTCTTGGGTATATGGATCAGGAGGATCTGCAGCAAATAGAAGGATTGATGGAAGCCGTATTTAAGATGCTCTCCAAAATGATCCGCAATCTCTCTTAGTAGGCCCCCATTCTCTATTATCCATTTACTATTTTCTGTTATCTTGCACCTATGTCAGACCACCTCAACATATCCGATTTTCTATCCCCCGTCAACCTCCACGAAATCTCCAACGACGAAGGCTATAAAGACGGCCAAATGGGTAAGATCATCTCCGTTTATGCCGAAGATTTTCCTGACCTCGATGAGGCCCAACTGGTGATGGTGGGCTGTGGGGAACAAAGAGGAAGCGGACTGATTCATGGACAAAGTGATGCCCCGGATATTATCCGCCGGCATTTTTACAATTTATATTACTGGCACCAGGATATTAAGATCGCCGATGTCGGAAATATTAAAGCAGGTTCATTATTTACCGATTCCTATGCAGCCCTGAAGACCGTGGTGCAGGAACTGATCACCGATGGTAAGACGGTTATTATACTTGGTGGTTCACATGACCTGACCCTGGCCCAGTACTATGCCTATTCCGAAACCCGCCGCACGATTGAAGCCAGTGCCGTGGATGCTAAAATTGACCTGAACCTGGATTCTCCCTTTAAGCACGAAAATTTCCTGATGGAAATGCTGACGGGTGAACCCAATTTCCTCCGTCATTATAACCATATCGCCTTCCAGAGTTATTTCGTGCACCCCAAAATGCTGGAGACTCTGGATAAACTCCGTTTCGATTGTTACCGCGTGGGCAGTGTGAAGGAAAGTATTGATGAAATGGAACCGGTGATCCGCAACAGCAACCTGTTCAGTTTTGACATATCGGCTATTGCCAATGCCTATGCACCGGCCAGTACTGTTTCTCCGAATGGATTGAACGGGGAGGAAGCCTGTGTGCTGCTCCGCTATGCCGGAATGAGTCCGAATGTAAATACAGTAGGCATCTATGGATACGATCCCCGGCAAGACAAAGAAGAACTGACGGCGAAGCAGATCAGCCAGATGCTCTGGTACCTGCTTGATGGCCGCAGCCGTGGCCGGCGAGAAGCCACCCTCGACGAACGGGATTCCTTCAACGAATACCATATGGCTTTTGCGGAAGTGGATACCGTTTTCCTGCAAAGCAAAAAGACCGGAAGATGGTGGATGCAGTTGCCCGATAAGAAATACATCGCCTGCAGTTATAAGGATTATTTGCTGGCGAGCAGTAATGAGATACCGGAACGTTGGCTTCGTGCGCAAGAAAGATCTTAGGAAGTAAAAATTCAAAAGTCAAAAGTAAAAATATCAGACACCTTGACTGGGCAGTCATTATTTTTTCGATTTGACCTTTGATATTTAGCTATAGAAAACGACTCACAATCTTTCGGAGAAATATTTTTACTTTTTAATTTTAACTTTTGACTTAACCCGGTCCTCATGAGTAAAGTAATTAAAGCAGGTATTTCTTCCTATGGAATGTCCGGTAAACTCTTCCACGCACCCTTCCTTCACGCCCATCCCGGCTATGAACTGAAGGCAATCGTGGAACGGCATAACCAGGATTCAAAAGAAAAATACCCCGATGCAAAGCTGTACCGCAGCGTGGAGGAACTCTGTGCCGATCCGGAACTGGACCTGATTGTGGTAAATACACCCACCCATCTGCATTATGAACAGGCTTTGCTGGTGTTGAACAGCGGGAAAAACATGGTGATTGAAAAACCATTTGCCGTAACTACTGCCCAGGCCGAAGAGATTACACGGTTGGCGGAGTCAAAGCATTTATTTATCAGTGTGTACCAGAACCGACGTTATGATGGGGATTTCCGGGCCGTGAAAGAAGTGATCGACCGGGGCTGGCTGGGTGATTTACGGGAAGCCGAGATCCGTTATGATCGTTACCGGCCTGCATTCAGTGGCAAGGCCCATAAGGAAGGCGATATGCCTGGTGCGGGAATTATTTACGATCTCTCTCCGCACCTGGTGGATCAGGCCATCCAGCTCTTCGGTTTTCCCAAAGCCATCTTTGCCGATATCTGGCGGATGCGTCCGGATGTAGTCGCCAATGATTATTTCGAATTACTTTTCTATTATGATACACTGCGGGTGCGGCTCAAAGCCACCTGCATTGCCCGCGAATCAATCTATGCCTATATTATTCATGGGATGAAAGGCAGTTTTCTCCAGCAGCGCTCCGATATGCAGGAGATTAAATTACTGGAAGGCGTAAAACCCTCATTGGAAAACTGGTGTGAAGCACCTGAAAAACCGGATGGCATCTTACATGCCGAGATCAATGGGGAAGTGATCAGACAGGAAACTACCTCCGGTCCAGGTAACTATATGGGCTACTATGAAGATGTATATAAAGCCCTCACCGGCGAGGGACCGAATCCTGTGCCTGCGGCGGATGGGATACGGAATATGCGGATTATTGATGCAGCCATCGAGAGTGTGAAAGAGGGGAAGATCGTGTTACTCTGAGCCCGCCGAAGAGGGAGTCAAAAGTCAAAATTAAAAAGTAAAAATAGCAGTCATTGAAATTGAACAGTCATTTTGACTTTGAAAAGTATAAATATATTTTGGATTGGTATTTTATCTCT
>CAZYTV010000196.1:0-8454 GCA_964650455.1 uncultured Chitinophaga sp.
AGTTTTTGAATACGCATGGCCGTCATTTTGCTCCTCGTAAAGTTTGATATTTGTCAATATATTTGGCAATGTTTTTTTTCTAAAGCATGTTGTTAAGAAAAGCGCTGACAACGGTGGTATCCGTTAAAATTTAATACACTTAATAAGAGTTTTTTTGTACCTTGTCTTTCTGTTGCCGTATCATTTATTTCATTGTTATGTAATTTGTTACGGTACACTTATCCTGACCCCACCTCTTTCCCACTATTCCTATTTAAAAGCAGTTACTTAATTACCGGTTGCGTTGACAGCGTGTGACATATTGGGATCAATCCTTCTATGCTGGCAGGGTTATTAGATAAAATCCAGGAGCATCCAATTGACTAACCGATCTGAACCACTTGCATTTACAACATAAACCAACTGAAATGAGCCTCATTTCGAAAACACCATTACGCCTGTCCTGTGCACTTTTGTTCTTTAGTACCCTGTTTACTGTATCCGGATTGCAAGCACAATCCAGTATTTCAGATTATGTACTCTTTGGAGGAAAACCGGCTGCCGGACAAACCCCGCCAACTGCTCCTGGCTATGGGGTATTGATTGGTGCCTCCTGCAATTTACAGGCAACGGTTCAGGGTAGTGCACCAGGTGCCGTGGGTAGTTATAACCTGGTCAAATCAACTGGCATATTAACGGTGAATGGAAGTATCCACAGCGGTGGAACCATTCAGCTCTTCAGTAGTAATATAATAAAGGGTAACCTGACTGCAGGACTATCCTCCGCAGGTGTTCCGGGAACCGTTGTTTCCATTGGTACCGGGGCTGTTATTGGTGTTACCGGAGATCCGGCCAAAGGCAATATCAATGCAAATGGAAAAGTAACCATAGGAAGTGGTAGTATATATGGTAAGATAACCGTACCTGCTCCATCTTCCATTTATCCGTATAGCGGGCCTGTACCCGCCGGCGGAGTGGTATATGGTACCCCGTCTCTGCCCACGCTTCCGCAACTGCCACCCATTACACAATTCCCAAATTTTGGTTCGACGAATATTTCCAATACAATGACGATCGGCCCGGGTGTATATGGAAATGTGAACCTGGGAAATAATAAAACACTGACCTTATCGGGTCCGGGTATTTATGTTTTTAAATCCTTTACCACCACCGGGCCCAACAGTAGTATCAGGTATAATTTTAATAATACATCAACTGGCGATTTCAAAATATTTGTACATGGAGACATCCTGCTGAATAAAGCCAGTTTCAGTACGATCAATGGCGGATCACCAAACCGTATTTATGTGGAAACACATGGCACGGGTTCCACTAATACCAATGATAATACGGCCGCTTTTGATATGTCAAATGGTTCAAATGGTACGGGTAACCCTGCCGGATGGATGGGTACCCTTTGGGCACCATATGCTGCGGTAAAAGTGGGATCGCCAAATGGACCAGCTTCCTCTGTTTACGGAGCGCTCTGGAGTGGCACCCAGATCAATTTACAAGGAGGCGTTACTGTTAACTTTGCCCCTTATAATCTCTGTACTCCACCTGATGCCAATGCAGGTCCGGATAAAGCCCTGGATTTTGAGAACCCGACCACATTGACCGGTACGTCCACTACATCTGGCGTAAGTTTCAGTTGGCAGGCTTTGAATGGCGGGGTGATCAGCACTTCACCCAATGCGGCCACTATTACGGTAAATTCCGCAGGCACTTATGTCCTGACCGTGGCATCCGATCCGGCTTGTTCTTCGACTGATACAGTGATTGTGACCGGTAAGGTAAATAATATCATTGGTTCGGAACTGCAGGCCGTGGTGCAGAATAACGGGGCTCCTTCTCCCTTCTTTGATATACAGAATGGAAAAATATTTATAGATGTGATTGTAAAGGCCGGGGAATACAGTTATGTAAAAAATATACTGACTGCCACAGGCGGACCCTGGTTGATGACCGACCTGCTTGGAGAAGATGCCAGCCAGTTGATTATTACCGGACTGTTCCCGATCAATAAACTGCTCAACCTGAATTCGGATCCTGATCTTTCTCCCCGGATCGTTTATGCCCGTCCCTATTACCGTGCCTTTACCAACTTCAATTCAGTATCCACCGGCCTTGTCAGTACACAGGGGGATACATCTATTAAAGCCAATCTCGTCCGCTTGGGATATAACCTCAGCGGGGATGGAATAAAAATAGGGGTGTTATCTAACAGCTTTGGAACGATTACCTCCGCTTCATCCAACCCGGTAAACAGTACCGCTACCGATGATGTGCGGGAGAAAGATCTGCCCGGGGCCGGCAACCCGGTTAATGCAAACCCGGTGACGGTTTTAAAAGAGTCCCGTTTTGTACGTTCCGATGAGGGCAGGGCCATGCTGCAGATCATTCATGATATTGCTCCAAAGGCACAACTGTATTTCAGAACGGGCATTGAAACCGCTAATGATTTTGCCGATGGTATCCGTGAGTTGAAGGCAGCGGGCTGCGATATCATCACTGATGATATCACGTATATCACTGAACCGTTTCTGAAAGATGGGGTGGTGGCTGCTGCGGTTGGCGAAGTGACTGCCGGAGGGGCCACTTATATTACGTCAGCCGGAAATTTTGCCAAAAAATCATTTGATGCCGTCTTTAACCCGATGCCTGCACCGGGAAGTCTTACAGGGAATGCACATAATCTCGGATCGGGTAATCCTTTCCTGGATATCACCCTGGTTCCGGGACAGCAATATACCATTGTGCTCCAGTGGCTGGACAGTATCTATTCCCTGGGAGAAACGGCCAGTAACGGGACAAAGAATGACCTCGATATTTACCTGACCCCTAACACTGATGGCACAGCGCTTTTTGGATTTAACCGGAATAATCTGAACGGGGATCCGATCGAATTTCTGCCTTTTATTTATTCAGGTCCGGCTTCCACCCATATGCTGGTTGTTAATAATACCACCAACAATGCCGGTAATCCGCCACCCCGGTTTAAAATTGTGGTATTCCAGGGCGATGTTACATTTAATGGATATAATGGCGGTTCCACCATTATCGGGCAATCCAATGCAGACAGTGCCATCACTGTCGGTGCTGCCCGGTTTGACCGCAAAGCCACGCTCGAAGCATTTTCTTCAGTGGGAGGTACCATTGTTAATAATATAACACGGAACAAACCGGACTTCGTGGCTCCAGATGGGGTGAATACCACTGTGAATATGGGAATTGATCAGCCCAATGATCCGGATACTGATTATTCCAATTTCTTTGGTACATCTGCTGCGGCCCCGCATGTGGCTGGGGTGGCTGCCTTGCTGATCGAAGGCAAAAAGAAGTTTCTGAACCTGGCTTCCGTTTCCGCTTATGAAATCAAATCATTATTGAAAAGCACGGCTACCCCGATGGGGAACGCCAGTGGTTATAATTTTGAATCAGGGGCCGGATTTATCAATGCAGATGCAGCGATGCGGAGCTTTGCAGCACCTGATCCTTCGCTGATTCAACTGGTTGTTCCGGCGAATACAACACCCGGTACCACTCCGTTTACATTAACCATTACCGGATTAAACCTGAGTCCGACTTCTGTTGTACGATTCAGGGATTCCAGCCTGACCCTGCTTTATCTTAGTTCAGGCAGGGATACGGCCACTGCTGAAGTGCCGGCCTTTATCGGCGACCCGGCGATTTCCGTGTATACACCACCGCTTTTCAGCAATGGAATTGACGGGGGTACCAGTGATACCCTTAAATTCTTTGGTGTGGCAAAAAGGGATGTTGTGGTGAAAGCGGATAATAAAACGAAGAAGTATGCGCAATCATTTCCTGAATTTACTTTCAGTGTAACTGTGGACGGTGTGCCGCTGAGTGAATTACCGGCACCAGGGTTAACCCTGCAGCAACTGGGACTGGACCTGGTGACCATCACCTCCACAGCCAATAATGATGTGTACAGTAATGTGGGCACTTATTCCATCAGTCCCGCCCGGACATTCAGCGAAACGGATCCGGTGGATATCGGTTTGAAGGAATTATATAATTATACTTTTACCAATGGTACACTGACTATTGAAAAGCTGCCGGTAACCGTTACGGCCCGTGATACGGTGGTAACCTATCTCCAGAAAATCCCGGATATACAATTCAATTATGCGCTGACCAACCAGGCCGATGGAACCACGATTCCCGATATGAGTACGGTATTATATACGGTACAAAGTACACACCAGTCCCAATTGGCAAAAGACGGAACCGGAAAAGATGTTTTAGGATTGGTGAACGGTCAGGCAGTAACGATTGTCAATGGCCAGGCAATTCCCATTGTCAATGGCCAGGCAGTAACCATTGTCAATGGCCAGGCGGTTACGATTGTGAATGGCCAGGCAATCCCCATTGTGAATGGCCAGGCCGTTACGATTGTAAACGGCGTGGTGACCGATACGATGCCGGAAGTGCTGACGGCCCCGGAAATTAATAAACTCAGTTTCCAGGCAGGTCCGCAATCCCTGCAGGCAGCCCGCAGTATCCAGAATAAGGAATTGGTGAATGGTACCTATATAAACAGTACCACCAATGTGGTGGATATTACCCAGGAATCGATCCTTGATTTTAATACCAATGCCGCACAGACGACCATGCTGAATGCCGTTTCCGGGGTAAAATCAAAAGGACTGGTGGATCAGTCATCTTATGTGAATGGCCAGGCCGTTACGATTGTGAATGGCCAGGCCGTTACGATTGTGAATGGCCAGGCCGTTACGATTGTAAACGGGCAGGCGGTTACCATTGTAAATGGACAGGCGATACCGATTGTCAACAGCCAGGAAAGAACAGCCGTGGTGCTGGATTCCACTGAAATAGGCCAGGGAGTCAATCCGTTAAAATCATTAAATATGGTGACCGGGCTGGATGCAGGTCCGCAATATGTGATACCCGGATCATTTGTCAATCCCAATTATGATATAACGCATATTGCCGGGGTGATTACCATTCTGCCGGCTCCCGTCGTGATAACTCCAGCGGCTGGTCAGCAAAAAATATACGGAACAGAAGACCCGGTATTTACCTATACCAATAATGCCGGATTAGCGGCCGCTTCTTTTACAGGAGCCATCAGCCGGGCAAGCGGAAATAATGTGGGTACCTATGATTATACGATCGGCTCGTTGACGGCCGGTTCCAATTACACCTTGAGTATTGGCGGTGCCAATAAATTTGCAATCACCAACCGGTCAATTGTAATTACCCCAGCGGCAGGTCAAAGCAAAGTATATGGTAATGACGATCCTGTGTTTACATATACATCCGGTGAACCTTTGCAAGCGGGTGATATGTTCAGTGGTGCCCTTGGAAGAGAACAAGGAAAGAATACCGGGGAATATGCCTATAACCTGGGGTCACTGACCGCGGGACTCAATTATACCCTGGTGTTGGGCGGTACAAACAGTTTTGCTATTACCAGAAGACCAATAATTATTACACCGTCAGCAGGCCAAAACAAAATTTTTGGCATTGCGGATCCTGTATTTACTTATATGGCCAGCGAAGCTCTGCAGCCCAATGATGAGTTTAATGGTGAGCTGGGCAGAGAGCCTGGAACAAATGTGGGTCTTTATGCTTATACTTTAGGTTCCCTGAGTGCGGGTAACAACTATACACTTACTCTTGGTGGCAGTGCCCGGTTTACGATCACCCCTAAACCGGTTGCTATAACACCCAATGCAGGTCAGTTTAAAATTTACGGTGTTGCGGATCCGGCATTTACATTTACAAATAATGCCGGTCTGTCATCCGGCACCTTCACAGGTGCCCTAGGCAGGGAAAGCGGTAATAACGCCGGACTTTATGCATATACACTGAATACGCTGACAGCAGGTGGTAATTATATCCTGAGCCTAGTAGCGGGTAATAAATTTGAGATTAAAAAAGCAGCACTGGAAGTAAAAGCCGATCTGAAATGGATCTATAAAGGCCAGGCCTTACCTGTATTTACTTCCACGATCACCGGATTGAAGAATGGCGATAATCCGTCTGTTACCTATACTTTAAGTCCTTCCTGTACAGGATCGGCGGGTGTATATTCAATCATACCACTGCTTAGTCCGTTTGCCAATTCAGTCAATTATACGGTAACCTATATCAACGGACAGTTATATATTAACCCGAAAGGTACAGGGGCGGATGATGTGGATACCTACCTGCAATGTGTGGTAGACAGGGGCGCCGCTTATGTTCCGCAGAACCGGCGGTATGTGGCCCGGTTTTATTCCAAGAACACCAACAGCACACCGGTGTATATCCCGGTTGGTGTAAACAACAGGCTCTCTTCCACCGGTTCATTTGATGGTTCACAGCAGGCCGTTATTTTCCTTCCGGGGAATGGCACCACCAGTTTTGAAGTTCCATTCGATGGCATATCCCTGAAATGGGAGTTGAAATCGTATGAAGGGAATACACTGGTAACGGAATATGTAATAGCAAAAGCCTCCTCTGCGCGCTGCACTACGACCGGACGTTCAACCCTGGATACGCTGGACGAAAATGAAGCAGCCGAAAAACCGACCCGGGTTGTTGAAGTCAGCAAGCAACCGGTTCAGGCAGATCAGGAAGTGGTAACTGGTAATGCCCTGCTCTATCCCAACCCGGCTTCAGAAAGGGTGATCATCACCCTCAAGCAGGGATTGTTGAACGATAAGAGCCTGTTTATTTATGATGTGAGTGGCAGGGCCTGTACCGTGAAAATCAGCAGGAGAATTGCGGGTAATAGTATAGAACTGGATGTGTCTGGTTTGGCGAATGGATTGTACCTGCTTCGTTATAAAGAGACGGGTGAAGTCAAAGCGATCCGGTTTATTAAAGAATAAGCAATGAAAGGAATAATCGCTTAGATTCAATTTTAGTAATGGAATAGCAACAAGTAGAATATTCAATATGGGAATAAAGGAGTTTATTATCGGGACAAGCCTCTTTCTATTGGCAATACCAGGATCAGGTCAGGCGACCGGTGATGTGGGATCACTGCCGGCCGGTGATACGGTAAAAGTGAATGCACTGTTACAGCAAAGCAAGGAGTTTTTCGGAAGCGATCCGGTGAAAGCCTTTGCCCTTTCGAGCCAGGCCAGGACAATGGCGCAATCGATCGGTTTTAAGAAAGGAGAGGCCCTTGCATTGAAGAACACGGGGATTGTCTATTATTTCCAGGGTAAACATATTGAGGCGCTGGATTATTATAACCAGTCGCTCCAGGTATTCCTGGGTATGAAGGACAACAGCGGTATTGCGAACCTTTATAGTAATATCGGGGTGGTGTATTATGACCGGGGCGATGATACCAAGGCGTTGGAAAATTACCTGCAGTCGCTGCGGTATTCTGAACTGGCCGGTGATAAATTCAGGATACTGATTGCCCTGAATAATGTGGGGGGTGTTTATTTCATTAAACCGGCCACTTATGATAAAGCCCTGGAATATTATTTAAAAGCTCTGCAACTGTGTGAAGAGCTGGATAAGCAAACTGAGTTAGGCGCTATATCTGTGAATATCGGGTCTATTTATTATGAGCGGAATGATAATGCAAGGGCCCTGGTTTATTTTAATAAAGCGCTGAAAGCTTATGGTGATACAGAAGGAAGTCTGAATGCTTATAATGCATTGGGGAAAGTATATACTAAAACAGGACAGTTTGAGCTGGCACTCAGGAATCACAATGCCGCAGTGAGTCTGGCAGAAAAGTTCAACAGTAAAATGGGACAGGTGCAGTCAAGGATGGGACTTGGAAATGTTTATGTAAAGAAGGGGGATTATACCACGGCGCTGAACCAGTTTACCAAAGCTGAAACGACTGCCTTGGAAATACAGGCCAACCATGAACTGAAAGACCTGTACCAGGAAATGGCCAAAGCCTTTTCGCAGACGGCCAATTTTAAAAAGGCGTTTGAATACCAGTCCCTGTACACCGGGATAAAGGATACCCTGTATAATATTGAGACTGACAAGAAACTGGGAACCCTGCAGTTTGATTTTGACCTGCAGAAAAAACAGGGGGAGATCAACCTGCTGACCAAGGACAAGGCACTGACCGATCAGAAACTGAAGCGGCAGCAGTTGATGAAAACGGCGGCCACCGTCGGACTGGTGCTGGTGATGCTGATTGCCTTATTGATTTACCGTAACTACCGGATCAAGGTAAAAACGCATAAGATCCTGGACCGTCAGAAAGACGAGATCGAAGGCTTATTACTGAATATTCTGCCGGAGGAAGTGGCCAGGGAATTACAGACCACCGGCAAATCTGAGCCCCGGTATTATGAATCCGTCTCGGTGATGTTCACCGACTTCAAGGGCTTTACGGCGATTGCCGATAACATGGAGCCGCAGGACCTGGTGGAGGAATTAAGCACCTGTTTCGTGGCTTTTGATGAAGTCATGGAAAACTACAACCTGGAGAAGAACAAAGCCATGCGGGATCGATAA
>CAZYTV010000197.1:0-8433 GCA_964650455.1 uncultured Chitinophaga sp.
TCAGGGGGTTGTCCTGGTTGGGGGTGGAACTGATTTCCAGTTTTCCGTCCTTTACCAGTAACCAGGCCCAGCCACTGCCAAAGCGGGTCATACCGGCCGTTGCAAACTTTTCTTTGAAGGCGTCAAATGATCCGAAAGCTGCATCAATGGCTTCAGCCAGTTTACCGCTGGGGGCGCCACCGGCATTCGGGGCGAGACTTTCCCAGAAAAAACTATGATTCCAGTGACCACCGCCATTATTACGAACGGCAGGGGAGATCGTACCGGCTACAGCCACCAGTTCAGCCAGGCTTTTCCCTTCATGGGGGGTACCGGCAACGGCTTTATTGAGGTTGTCAACATAAGCCTGGTGGTGCTTGCCATGGTGGATCTGCATGGTCAGGGTGTCAATATGCGGTTCCAGTGCATCATGTGCATAAGGAAGAGGTGCTAATGTAAATGCCATAATCTTGATTTTAATATGATAGATTCAATGTTGATTGGAAGAGTAACAAAATTAAGCCCTGCGGGTTTACTAAGCAGAACTGTGCATTAATTGTTTCTTATTTCGAAAACCAGGGACTACCTCCTGCTTTTAAAGAAATCCTTCATCAGTTGGGCACATTCCTCTTTTAACAGCCCATACACCAGTTCGGTTTTGGGATGAAAGGGCCAGTTGGTCCCGGCTGTTTTTTTATACCCGTTTTTTTCATCTTCGGCCCCATATACCACCCGCCCGATCTTACTCCAGTAGGCGGCCCCGGCACACATGAAACAGGGCTCCACAGTTACAAACAACGTGGCATCGGGCAGGTACTTGCTGCCCATTGCATTAAAGGCGGCCGTCAGCGCAATCATTTCCGCATGGGCCGTAGGATCATTCAGGCGCTCGGTCATATTATGGCCACGTGCCACAATCCGGTTATTCATCACCACCACAGCCCCGATCGGAATCTCCTCCTCATCGAAAGCGATCCTTGCTTCTTTCAGCGCCTGCATCATAAAATATTCATCAGTCATGATCAATCTAAGCTATCCCTATTTGGTATAACTTGGTATAAAATTAGCACGAATGACAGATATATCCCGCTTGCAGGATATGCGGACTTTTTTTGAGAGCGGAGCTACCCGCACGTATGCTTACCGGCGGCAACAGTTACTGGCCTTCAAAACCTGTTTACAGAAGTATGAACAGGAAATCTATACAGCCCTGAATACAGATCTGAAAAAAGTACCTGAAGAATCCTGGTTCACCGAGAACGGGCTGCTGATGCAGGAACTCCATCATATTTTGAATCACCTGGAAGCATGGATGCAACCCACCCGCACCCGCACCAACCTCGTGAACCTGCCTTCTTCCAGCCGCTTATTTCCGGCACCCCTGGGTGTGGTACTGATCATCGGGCCCTGGAATTTTCCCCTGCAACTATTACTGATACCGGCTATCGGAGCCATTGCGGCAGGAAATACTGTTGTTCTGAAACCCAGTGAATATGCACCGGCCACCGCAGCCCTGATTGAAAAAATGATACAGGACACATTTCCGGAAAACCTGGTAACCGTGGTACCGGGCGATGGTGCAGTGGTAGTGCCGGACATGATGAATAATTTCCGCTTTGACCATGTCTTTTATACCGGGAGTATACCGGTGGGTAAAGCGATTTACCAACTGGCTGCCAAAGACCTGGTGCCGGTGACCCTCGAACTGGGTGGCAAGGATCCCTGCGTGGTGGAAGCCGATGCCAATCTGGAAGTAGCGGCCAGACGAATCGTGGTGGGTAAATTTTCCAATGCAGGACAAATGTGTGTGTCACCCGATTACCTGTTGGTGCATGCTGCTGTAAAAGACCGGTTGGTTGAATTAATAAAGAAATACATCATTCAGTTTTTCGGTGAAACACCCGAAACCACTTATGGGTATAATAAGATTATTAACCTTAAAAATTTTGACCGGCTCACCAAATACCTGGCACAGGGGAAAGTGTTGGCGGGCGGAACCTATAACCGGGATACCTTGTTTATCGCACCAACCATACTGGAAGAGGTAAGCCTGGATGCACCAGTCATGCAGGAAGAAATCTTTGGCCCGATCCTGCCTGTCTTTACGTTTAATGAGCCGGAGGAAGCCCTGGCCATCATCCGCCGTAATCCCAACCCGCTTTCCTTTTATATTTTCACCAGCAGCAAAAAGAAGGAAAAAGCCTGGATTGAACAGGTGCAGTTTGGCTCCGGCTGTGTAAACAATACCGCTATGCAGTTCACCAATCACCACCTGCCTTTTGGCGGGGTGGGACAAAGTGGTATCGGGGCCTATCATGGCCGGCAGAGCTTTGATGTGTTTACCCATTATAAATCCGTGATGAAAACACCTGCCTGGTTTGACCCGGCGCTCAAGTATCCGCCATTGAAAGGGAAAATGAAACTGCTCAAATTCTTTATTAAGTAAGCCGGATGAAAAAACTAAAACGGTTGCTGTTTGTTTTATTCCTGCTGATCGCCGCCTTTGCGGTGTATGTGGAAATAGTAAACCGTAATTCAGTGAATATGACTTATCGCCAGAAAATACTCAAAGCCGTTTACCCGGCCTTTATGTGGATCACCCGCCTGACAGGAACCAAATCCACACGCCTGTCCAATAAAAATAAAACACCTCCTGTATCATTCTATTCCCTCCAGGCCGTATTGAATAACGGGGAGCGTCTTGACTTTGCCAGTCTGCAGGGAAAGAAAGTACTACTGGTGAATACGGCCAGTGATTGCGGGTACACCCATCAGTATGAGGACCTGCAGGCGCTTACTGAAGCATACGGGCAAAAACTGGTGGTGATCGGTTTCCCGGCCAATGATTTCAAGGAACAGGAAAAGGGAACAGATGAGGAGATCGGGGCTTTTTGTAAAAAGAATTACGGAGTGAGTTTTCCCCTGTCGAAGAAAACTGTGGTTATTAAATCAGCCGCTCAGCACCCGGTCTTTCAATGGCTCAGTGATGCCGCAAAAAATGGCTGGAACAGCAAAATGCCGTCCTGGAATTTTTCCAAATACCTTGTGAACGAAAAAGGAATACTGACGCATTATTTTGATCCATCTGTATCACCGGTCAGTGATGAAGTGAAAGCCGCCTTAAAAGAATAAAACCAACAACTATGTTCACGAAAACCGATATCGAACAGTATTTCTCCGGTGAAAAATCGGAAAGCCGGGTATTTCTTTTTATCGGGATCGCCGCCCTGCTCACCGCCCTTGTATTCCTCTTGTTGGTAAAGGGCCGTTTTTTTACCGGCGCAGCAATTCCATTGATCCTGGTTGGTTTGTTGCTTGCCGTGGCGGGCTTTACGATCTATAAAAGAAGTGACAGCGACCGGATGCGGAATGTATATGCCTATGATATGAATCCCGGTGAACTGAAGGATAAAGAAATTCCCCGGATGAAAACCGTGATGCGCAATTTTGTGATCTACCGCTATACCGAACTCTTCCTGCTGGCACTCGGCATCGGTCTCTATATTTATTTTATCCGCGATTTCAATAATGATTTCTGGCGCGGATTCGGACTGTCACTGGCCGTAATGGCTTTGATGGCACTGGCGGCAGATTATGTTGCAGAACAAAGAGGGAGGAGGTATATGAAAGGGTTGGTTGAATTTTGTAAAGAAAAGTAAGTACGACCCTTCGAAACGTCCCGCATGAATATTTTCAAAAGCACTGAAAAAATACTTTAGCGGGACTACTCCCACCTTCACTTCGTTACGGTCGGCAGGCAGGGTGACAAGCTCAAACCGAAAACGAGTAGCTGATTGTTGATTTAGACGCAACATCCTTAGGAGGGGCTGTTTCCTGACATCCGACATCTGACATCCGACAACTGAAACAGTATCGTTGAGAGATACTGTTTCTGGTTCATAAGGAACTGTTACTTAAAGAAACAGCTGCACAAATCCCCATACAAACGGCGTCGCCAGCAATAAGGAATCAAAGCGGTCGAGAAAACCACCATGGCCCGGCATCAGGGAACCACTGTCTTTTACCCCCGCCATGCGTTTGAGTTTGGATTCCAGCAGATCACCCATTGTACCAATGATCGCGGCCACCGCAGCCAGCAGGGCCCACCAGGCAAAAGACTGTCCGAATACAAACCATTCGTCAAACATGGAAGACAGCCACCCGATGACCAGCGCTGCCAGGAGGATACCACCAATCGTACCCTCCCAGGTTTTCTTCGGTGAAATTTTGGATAAGGGTGTTTTACCAATCAGCGAACCAACAATATATGCCATGGTATCATTGACCCACATGGTGCCAATAGCCACCAGGGGGAAATAAATGCTATAACCCCGCTCATTCATCAGTACCGGGTTGCCGGTTTCCACCCCATACAGTTGCATCATCATTCCCCAGCTCATGGAAATATAAAATATACCCAGCAGGGCTGCACCAAAAGCATTCAGGTGCAGAGGCCCCTGTTTGAAAATACCAATAACGGTCAGGATAAAGCCGGCCACTGAAACAGGCATGGAGAAATTATCGCGTAACAAGTAGTCGCCGATCTGAAAAGCTTCGCCGCAAAACCAGAGCATCAGTCCGAAACCCAGCAGCATAAAGCCGAGTTTGGTATAGATATGAAAAGTAGTCTGGTAATTTTTTTCCGTGAGTTTGAAATACTCCCACCAGCAACCAAAATGGATCACCGCAAATAAAACAAAAAAACTCCATTGGTTCAGGAGCAGTCCTGCCATCATGACTGCCACAAATACAACAGCGGTCAGTGCCCTTGTATTAAATGTCTTCCAGTTAAATGCCATACTATAAAGTTAGTTCAATACCGGCGTTCATCCGCCGCGGCCTGGTCATCGGCATAGACCTCCTGGTACCTGGTTTTGGAATGTTTGATCATCCAGTTTACCGATAATCCGACGAGAATAAAACTAAATGCAGCGGTCAGGGCGATCGACGACATCTTTACCGTATTCTCTTCATTGATCAAAGCAGGATTGAAATAAGCCAGCGTGATCAGCAGGGCATCATACACAAAATGGGCGAGGATGGCTGTCCATAAACTGCCGCTGTACCAATAGATCACTCCCAATAATATGCCCAATACAAAACGAGGGAAGAAACCGTAGAACTGAAGATGCATGGCTGAAAAAAGGAAAGCCGATATAATGATACCCGGCCAGGCACGTTTAAATAATTTGATAAAGAGACGCTGGGCCACACCCCTGAACAATAACTCCTCACCCACAGCGGCCAGTCCGGCTATACAAATTATATTCAGCAACAAATCCTGAATCGTTCTGCGTGAGAGCAGGGCCATCACCGTTTTGTTGGCCCCGTTTTCCTTATCCTTCATCCACTGTTCAATACTGCCTGGAAAATGCACGCCCCGGTTCATCTCACCCAGCCATTGGACAAAGGGGATCGCCAGGATCATCACCAACATGCCGATGATCCAATAGGATTCGCCATGGGGTTGCTGCAATCCCAGGTATTTTTTAGTGTTGTTACTGAACAACCAGGCACAGATCAGGGAAGGGACCAGGAACAGTCCGAGAAACTGAAAAACCTGCAGACCCCTGATATAAGTAATCATACCTGGCCGGTTAAAATCAAGTTTATTGAAATCAAGCAGCTCGGAGGAATGGATGCCGGTAATTGCAGACAATATGATTGTGCCCAACAGGGAGCCAATGATAAACACACCAACCAGGGCAAAGCAAACCATCAGAAGCAATTGATTTCCAGCCGACTTGTTCTTAAATAAACCCTTCATGCTACTACTCTGGCTTTTAGATTGTAAATTTGCAGGCTTAGCCTTAACGCCCGAGGGGCAAAAATAAGCAAATACCTACGGAATGGTAAAAATTGGCAACATACAACTTCCTGAATTCCCGCTGCTTCTGGCTCCCATGGAAGACGTCAGTGATCCCCCCTTCCGGGCCGTGTGCAAGGATAACGGGGCAGACCTGATGTATACTGAATTTATCTCATCAGAAGGACTGATCCGGGATGCCATTAAAAGCAGAAAAAAACTGGACATTTTCGACTATGAGCGCCCCGTAGGTATCCAGATTTTTGGAGGTGATGAAGAAAGCCTGGCCATGGCCGCCCGTATTGTGGAAGTCACCAATCCTGACCTGCTGGATATCAATTTTGGCTGTCCCGTAAAAAAAGTAGCCCTGAAAGGTGCTGGTGCCGGCGTACTGAAAGATATTGACCTGATGGTGCGGCTTACCTCTGCCGTCGTGAAATCCACTTCCTTACCCGTAACAGTAAAGACCCGACTGGGCTGGGATGATCAAACAAAGAATATTGAAGAAGTGGCGGAGCGATTGCAGGATGTGGGAATCAAAGCACTCGCCATTCATGGACGTACCCGTACTCAGATGTACAAGGGTGAGGCCGACTGGACCCTGATCGGTAAAGTGAAGAATAATCCGCGGATACAGATTCCCATCTTTGGTAACGGCGATATTGATTCTCCTGAAAAGGCACTCGAATATAAAAACCGCTATGGCGTGGATGGCATTATGATCGGCCGCGCCGCGATCGGGTATCCATGGATATTCAACGAGATCAAACATTTTGTACAGACCGGTATGCACTTACCTTCTCCCACCATACAGGACCGGGTGGCCGTTGCCCGCAAACATTTATACAAATCCGTGGAATGGAAAAACCCGGTGGTGGGGATCAATGAAATGCGTCGTCATTATACCAATTATCTGAAAGGACTCCCGAATATCAAAGAATACCGCGGCAAACTGGTTACCCTCAAAAACGTGGAAGAAATTGATGAAGTACTGAATGAGATTGAACGGGTTTATGCCGGACACCGTTTTGAGAAAACCCCGATTGAACTGATCGATTATCATCAGAACTGCCCGGTAAACTAAAGTACGAGGTACGAAGTTTGAAGTACGACCCTTCGATACGTCCCGTATGAATATTTTCACAAGCCCTGAAAAAATACTTTTGCGGGACTACTCCCACCTTCACTTCGTTACGGTCGGCAGGCAGGGTGACAAGGAGATGCCGTAAAAGAGTTTGAGCCTGTTGTGTTAGCTTGAAAGAACTTAGAAGGGGCTGTTGACTACTAACTACCGACTGCTAACTACTAACTGTTTTCCAGGGGCTGTTTCCTGACAACCGGCAACTGACATCTGACAACTGATTCACCTATCTTTGTCTCAATAATTATCTCCCAATGACCATCCACAAAGAAGGCTACAAAACCATCGCCATTGCCACCACTGTTTTTGCGTTGATCAATCTCATTTCTTTCTATTTTATCAGTGCGAAAGCGCCGCTGCTGAGTTTGCTGCTTTTTATCCTGACCCTGGGTTTGCTGCTCTTCCTGATTTCCTTTTTCCGCATCCCCAGCCGTCAGCTCACGATTCAGGAGAATGCGATTGTGGCCCCGGCTGATGGAAAAGTGGTGGTGATTGAAGAAGTTCAGGCCGATGAATATTTTTCAGACCGCCGTATCCAGGTTTCTATTTTCATGAGCCCCCTCAATGTACACGTCAACCGCAACCCCATCAGCGGGGACGTGATGTACAGTCAGTACCATAAAGGAAAATACCTCGTAGCCTGGCATCCCAAATCTTCCACTGAAAATGAACGGCATTCCGTGGTTTACCGGAAAGATGGCAAAGAGATCCTGGTAAAACAAATCGCTGGTGCCCTGGCCAAACGGATTGTCAACTACCTCAAAGCCGGGCAAACCGTAAAGCAAACGGATGAAATGGGTTTTATTAAACTCGGTTCAAGAGTGGACCTGCTGCTGCCACTGGATACAAAAATCCATGTGAAGCTGGGCGACAAACCCCAGGGTGGGGTGACCGTTATTGCCAGTTGGTAAATAATCAGAAAATCGTTTCCAGTTCCTTCAGGGAAAAAACAGTGTAAGTGGGATATCCCTTTTCAGGGACAACCTCCCGTTTATTGCTCAGGTGATTCACATGTACCTGGTCAATACCGGCATTCATACCACCCAGAATATCCACATCAAGCGTATCACCGATCATGATACTGGCAGCCGGACTGGCCCCGGTTTTCTGAAAAGCATAGTCAAAGATTTCCCGGTGGGGCTTCAGGCTGTTACTGCCTTCGGAAGTGATCACATGGGTGAAGTATTTATCCAGCCCGGAGTGCAGCAGTTTACTGTACTGTGTTTTCTCAAAACCATTGGTGATCATGTGTAACTGGTAATTTTTCGCCCGGAGGTAATCGAGAATCTCCAGGGTATAGGGAAATAATAATTTCCGGGTGGGCAGGAGGTCCAGGAAATGTACGCCCATTTGCCGGGCCAGGGGTTCATCGGCAATTTTAAAATCCAGCAGGGTCAGCCACATTCTTTTCCAGCGCAGTTCATCCACTTTGATATACCCGTTGCGGTACCGGTCCCATAATTTATCATTATGCGCCTCATAATGATCGAAGAAAAGCTCCATGTCA
>CAZYTV010000198.1:0-8418 GCA_964650455.1 uncultured Chitinophaga sp.
CGACCTTTATGTTTGTGGTGGGCAATGCATTGAGTTTTGTAGAAAAAAAATGGAATGGTTTATCTGATACACGGGTACTGTGGATCATCACCAAACGAGCCCTGATCATTTTCTTACTCGGCTACCTGATGTACTGGTTTCCTTTTGTACACTGGAATGAGGCCGGTGAACTCGTGGCCAATCCGATCGCCCATACAAGGATCATGGGCGTGCTGCAGCGGATCGCCCTGGGTTATTTCTTCGCGGCGTTGATGATCCGTTATCTCAAGGCGGCCACGGCTATCCGGATAGCCGTGGTATTCCTCTTATTATACTGGCTGATCCTGCTGCTGTTTGGTGATAAAGCGGATCCGTTTAATATGCTGACCAATGCCGGTAACCGCTTTGATTTATGGTTGCTGGGCGAAAGCCATTTATATCATGGTGAAGGGGTGCCTTTTGATCCAGAAGGGGTACTCAGCACCCTGCCCTCCATTGCTAATGTGGTGTTCGGTTATGCCGCCGGTAAGTTTATCGCGGAGAAAGGAAAAACCTGGGAGGGGCTGACCAAATTATTACTGACCGGTTTTGCACTGATCAGTATCGCCCTTTTATGGCACCTGGTTTTTCCGATCAATAAAAAATTATGGACCGGTTCCTTCGTATTGCTAACCGTAGGGATTGACTGTGTGCTGATCGCCACGCTGACTTATGTGATCGATTTTCTCGGCCGCACTAAATGGACTTATTTCTTTGAAGTGTTCGGCAAGAACCCATTGTTTATCTACCTGCTTTCCGAACTGGGAGCCATCCTGCTCTGGTTTTTCCCGGTTGGAGAAAAACGCACGCCCCTGTATAGCTGGTTATATGAAAATATTTTCAGGCATGCCGGTGCTTACCTCGGTTCATTTCTGTTTGCCCTCGCCGTTGTGATGTTTTGCTGGCTGGTAGGATGGATCATGGATAAGAAAAAAATCTATGTACGGGTCTGATTAATGAACCTGTTCCATTTTCAGTATTTCAATTGCAAACTTCTCACACTCCGTCTGTACGGACGGAATGTCTTTTGATTTGACATAAGATCCCAGCACATGATCCCCGGCATTGGGAATGGGCACCTGTC
Source organism: uncultured Chitinophaga sp. (assembly GCA_964650455.1). Taxonomy (GTDB): domain Bacteria; phylum Bacteroidota; class Bacteroidia; order Chitinophagales; family Chitinophagaceae; genus JJ008. The sequence goes on from CAZYTV010000198.1 coordinate 1,103, forward strand.
TTTTTAAATGCTCCGGCGTACCCAGTTGGTTAAACATCCGCTTCATGGCCGAGACTTTCACCACTTCATCCTGGTGGTCTTCATCTTTAAAATAGTACAACAGGAGGGTGGGTTGTTTTACCTTATTAAAGGTGGAGGCCTTCATCGTGGATTCCAGAAATTCCTCCAGTTGAACGGTGGCCTCCATTCTGTATTTATTATTCCAGTACTGGGCATAAGTGGCAGTGGTATCCGCCATCACATTATAACGGCCTTTTACCAGTCTGGCAATCTGCAATCCCCAATGATTATTGAGCATCCAGGCATTGGGGTCATTGATTTCAATATTGGGTGATAATAAGATGAGACCGGCAATCTCCGGGTATTCGGCTGCCAGTTTGAGGGCCAGACTGCCACCGGTGGAGGTAGACAGCAGGATTACTTTTTTACCGAGTTGTTTGCCGATGGCATACGCTTCTTTGGCCGTTTGCCAGGCGCCGGATGCGGTAAAACTGACCAGGGGCTCCGTGGTATCAATACCATGTGCATCCAGGCGGCTCAGGTACAGGTTACAGCCAAATTTTTGCGCAAAGTCAAAATGTACCGGATCGCCTTCTTCCTGGCTGGCCGAAAAACCATGGAGATAGACCACAGCATACTCAGTTACTTGTTTGGCGGAATCATCTGCCCATAAGATACGGGCTTCATTATCCGCTTTGAGTTTAAACCTGGCTTCGTTTTTGGCCACATATTCATCCAGTGCCGCTCCCGTTGCAGGGATCACCGGTATTTCATTTGTGTATTTAGGTGTGGAAGGCCGGGGGCCGGAGAAGTAAACAACTGTAAACACTAACAGGATGACAGCGAGCCATTTAAGCAGTTTCATAGAAACTATTTTCCTAAAACTACTGCAAATATTCCTTTTTGGGAAGTTAAGCCTGTATTAAATGCCTGTTTGGTTTGGGACCCCGGGTTTTTAAACGTACCTTTGCGGCCCGGAAATAGAGTCGGGAGTTAGTAGTCGGGAGTTAGTATTCGTAGTCCATAAGTCTGTAAATACCGGGTTTAACAAGTGTAACCTCTAAACCTCAAACAACAAACGACTAAACATCCAACCTATCAACCTTTTCAAAGATCAACGTTTAATTATGGATATCAGAAATATAGCAATCATCGCCCACGTTGACCACGGTAAAACAACCCTGGTTGACAAAATTTTACACGCCACCAAAGTATTCCGGGACAATCAGGAAACCGGTGATCTCATCATGGACAGCAATGACCTGGAGCGTGAAAGAGGAATCACCATCTTCAGTAAGAACGCAGCCGTTGTATACAAGGATGTTAAGATTAATGTAATCGATACCCCTGGTCACGCCGACTTCGGTGGTGAAGTGGAAAGAGTATTAAAAATGGCCGACGGGGTGATCCTGCTCGTGGATGCTTTTGAAGGACCCATGCCGCAGACCCGTTTTGTATTGCAGAAAGCGCTGCACCTGAACCTGCACCCGATCGTGGTGATCAATAAAGTGGACAAGCCTAACTGCCGTCCCGATGAAGTTCATGACGCCGTATTTGAATTATTCTTTAACCTGGATGCCACAGAAGAACAACTACACTTCCCCACCTACTATGGTAGTGGTAAGAATGGCTGGTTTAACGAAACCCTGGAGCAGATCGATAATATCACCCCCCTGCTGGATGGTATCATCAAACACGTACCACCACCCCGCATCAATGAAGGACCGGTGCAGATGCAGATCACATCCCTGGATTACTCTTCCTTCCTCGGCCGTATCGCCGTGGGTAAAGTAAGCCGTGGCGTATTGAAAGATAATCAACCCGTTGTACTGATGCAGGCCGATGGCAGTATTAAGAAGACAAGGGTAAAAGAATTATATGTGTTCGAAGGCATGGGTAAGAAGAAAGTAACTGAAGTAATTGCCGGAGACCTTTGTGCGGTAGTGGGTATCGAGGATTTCAATATCGGGGATACCATCGCTGATGCGGAGAATCCTGAAGCATTGCCTGTGATCAGTGTGGATGAGCCGACCATGAACATGCTCTTCTCCATCAACAACTCTCCTTTCTTTGGTAAGGATGGTAAGTTCGTTACCTCCCGTCACCTGCGTGACCGCCTGATGAAGGAAACAGAAAAGAACCTGGCCCTGCGTGTGGAAGATACCGACAGTGGAGATAGTTTCCAGGTTTATGGTCGTGGTATCCTGCACCTGGGTATCCTGATCGAAACCATGCGCCGCGAAGGATATGAGCTGACCATCGGGCAACCGCAGGTAATTGTGAAAGAAGTAAACGGTGTTAAATGTGAACCTTTTGAGAACCTGGTGGTGGATGTGCCCCAGGAATATGCCAGTAAAGTAATTGACCTGGTAACCCGCCGGAAAGGCGAAATGCATGTGATGGAAACCAAGGGCGAAATGCAGCACCTTGAATTTGAAATTCCTTCAAGAGGACTGATCGGTCTGCGTTCCACCATGCTGACCAATACAGCAGGTGAAGCCGTAATGGCCCACCGTTTTGTTGAATACAAACCCTGGAAAGGACCGATCCCCGGCAGAAATAACGGGGTGCTGATCTCCAAATTCCAGGAAAGGACCACCGGTTATTCCATTGATAAATTACAGGACCGTGGTACTTTCTTTGTAGATCCGGGAGAAGACGTGTATTCAGGCCAGATCATTGCCGAGAACATTAAACCCGGCGACCTGGTGGTGAATGCCACAGAAGGAAAGAAACTGACCAACCACCGGGCCAGCGGCAGTGACGATGCTACCCGTATCGCCCCTAAAACTCAGATGTCATTGGAAGAATGTATGGAATATATCCAGCAGGATGAGTGTATTGAAGTGACGCCGAATTTTATCCGGATGCGTAAAGTGATCCTCAATGAGGACGATCGCAAGAAAGTGCAGAAAAGGATGGAAGCAGATGCGGTCTGAACCGTGTAATCATACTGAAAGGCTGTCCAACGGGGCAGCCTTTTTTTTGGCCACTAAAACACACGAAAGATCACGAAAAATACAAAATACAGGCCACGGATCGCACGGATAGGCACGGATTTTCCAGCTAAAAATATACAACTCTTAAAACTTTCGGATAATAAAGCCAGCTCGTGGACCAGCAAACGGAACAAAGGGAGTTAAATATAAATCCGTGTTCATCAGTGCGATCCGTGGCCTGTATTCTTCGTGCTCTTTCGTGTGTTTTAGTGGCCACAAAATTTGACTGCGAAGCAGTCCCGGTGCCCCGGGATTCCCGGCTTTTGGCTGCCGGCTAATTTCTTGACCCAAATGAACATTCTCTTTAGCTCTTTCGTTGTATTTTCGTCCTTCAATCACACCATGAAGAAAAGCATTGTGACCGTTTTATTAATGATTTGTCTGCTCCTGCTAACCGGTTCGGAACTGATGGCACAATGTTCTATTTGTACCAAAACCGCCCAGCAACTGGGTGAAGGTCCGGCCAAGGGCATGAATTCAGGGATCCTTTATCTTGCTTTTGCCCCGATGGCCATTATCGGCTTTATCGCTTACCGCTGGATAAAGAATCACCGCCAGGCCTGATCAGCGGATTTGCATTTTCTTTACGATCCCGTCAATACTCAATAAGTAAATACCGGCAGCCAGGGAAGGCAATCTGAGGCTGAATTGCTTTGACCGGACTTCCTGTTGCAGCAATGTCCTGCCTGACAGATCGGTTATTTTTAAAACTGCAGGTGCTGATTGCTGACGGATAATATGAAGTTCATCTGCAGCCGGATTAGGATAGAAAATATATTCTCCCCCGGATTTAATCAGGACGGCCCTGATGGCGGATAAAACCGCTGAATTGTCTTTTTGAACAATCCGGATGCGGTAATACAGGTAGCCGGTTGACAAAGCCGGATCAGTAAATTGATAGGCCAATTGAAAATCATTGGCCGGCACCTGTCTGATGTCTTGCCAATTACCCGTACCTGATTTCCGTTCAATGATAAACCGGCTGATCAATGCAGGTTCGGTTATTTCCCATTTCAGGGTTACCTGGTTATTGACTGCAGCAGCGGTGAAGGAGATAAAATCAGTGGGCAATAATAAGAGACAATAACCTGCCGGATTGGTAGAACGGGTGAATATATAATTACTAATCACCTGACCGGCGCTACCTGCTAATGCGGCCTGGGGTACAGGATTACAGGAAACATCACGGCTGGATTCCACCCCTGCTGCACCGCCAATGACACTGGTGGTAACAGGAGGCAAGGCAGTAGTAAAATATATCACGCCACCACTTCCTCCTCCGCCGCCACCAAAACAACGGCCAATATTTCCACCGTCATTTGAATTACCCCCGCTGCCGCCATTGGCTTCAATATTGACCGGTCCGGTATAATTGCTGGCATGCATGATAATGGTACCCCCGGCCCCGCCGCCACCAGCTCCATCGGATAAAGAGGAACCACCTGTGGAACCGGAAGCGATGATATGATTACTGTTTCCAACCAGGTTATTTGACCAGATAAAAATGAAACCGCCACCGTTCGCACCCGAAACATTAGACAAACCGTTATTGGAATGACCCGCTCCACCACCGCCGCCCAAATAGATCTTTTGTCCGCTGTTACTGCTCAGACTTTTGCCCGCTTCGCCTTTTAATGTGACGGTGCAGGCCACACCACTGCTTGAATTGCCACCACCGGTTCCGCCTGCATTGAGATTGGCACCACCCCCGCCACTGTTATTGTGATTGTTGCCCCCGCCGCCGCCATTGGCTGGTGCCCCACGGCCACCGGTTTGGGTGCTGATCACATCAGCAATACCTTCTCCTTTTGCCGCCCCGCTTTGCGGACTCAGGGATGAGGCGTTATAGGCATAACCACTGGCCGGTAATGCATCACTGCAGGTACCATTGCTGAGCAGATAATTGCCGCCACGGTATCCACTGCCTCCGGCATAAATAGGTGCATTCAGGATCAGGTCCTGTTCAGTATAAATGGCAATGACCCCACCTGTCCCCGTACTGTTATTCCAGGGTGCTGCTTTTACCGTATCAGTCACATTGGCGGATACATAACTGGCAAAAGGTACAAGTTGCACTTTACCGGTAGCCGGTGTATAGGTATTCTGTAATAAATGGAAAAGAAAAACGGAGTCGCCGATGATTCTGCAAATGGTACCTGTTTCATAATTACCCGCTTCATTGAGGGCCGTCACATTTCCAAAACTGCTGTTATTGGTTGTGGTGATCGTGGCCCCTTTCATTTGTATCAAAAGAATGAGGTCATTCGCGCTGAGACCAGCAGTGCTGCTGAGCCGGATGCAGGCTTTGGCAGGAATTATTTCAAGTACCCGGTAATAGCTGTTGACGATTCCGCTGATAGCAGTGGTTTGTCCTGATGCAGGGATCAGGGCGGAGTGGAGGAAGAGCCATAAAACGAAAACAAAGAAAACACGGTTGGACCGGCTCCTGTTTTTCATATGATGGGACGTTGGTGTTGTCATTCATCATCGCCTATTTACCGGCAATGAACTGGTACAGGTTGAAATTTCCCTTTTGCAAAGCGGTTTCAATTTCTTCTTTCAGCCTGTTTTTATTAATGTCTTTCATTCTTTTCTGCCCGATCAGGTAAAAAGCTTTTTCCGCCAGCAGCCAACTGGTCTTCTCATTGTTGCCGGAGGTAAGCAGTAAATGTTCAATCTTTTCAGCTAATTCCTTTATACCTTCTTTCCGCGCCGCCACTGTTTTTATCACCGGTATTTCATCCGTTTTTCTGCTGAAAGATGGTGCCATCATCAGGCGCAGGTTACGTACAAACATATCGGCATCCGGACGATCTGCTTTATTCACCACAAACAGGTCGGCAATCTCCATCAGGCCCGCTTTCATGGTTTGAATTTCATCCCCGGCCTCGGGCACCACTACCACCACTGTTACATCGGCCAGTCCCGCAATTTCCACTTCACTTTGTCCGACCCCAACGGTTTCTACAATGATATAATCAAAATGAAAAGCTTTTAGTAAGTCGGCAATCTCAATGATCTTGGGGTGCAGGCCACCCATGGAACCCCGGGTAGCCAGCGAACGGATAAAGACATTTTCATGGGTGTACCAGTCACTCATCCGTATCCTGTCGCCCAGTACCGCCCCATGATTAAACGGGGAGGAAGGGTCCACACAAACTACAGCAACTTTTCGGCCATTCCCAACTAATATCCCGATTAATGCATCCACCAGGGTGCTTTTACCTGCACCGGGGGGGCCGGTGATACCGATAATCTTCGTGGGACTGGGGGGAAGAGACTGCAGTAATTTTTCATAACCGGGATGTTCATTTTCAACCCATGAAATACTCCTGGCCAATGCCTTGCTGTTTCCCTGCTGAACCTGTGCTAATAAATCCTGCCACATAATTTTGATCGGATATGAATAACTGCAAAAGTAAAAAGACTTTTCCGGCCATCCGCTTCAGCCTTTAGCGGCTTTTCGCTGCAGCAGGTATAGTTTACTGTGTTTCAGAAAAGTAAGATGAGCCACATTCCGGGCGATTATAAAGCCATAAAAACCATCCCGGAAACCACCCCGCAGGAAAAACCCGGAAAAAAAGGCCCAGCAGGGATTAAACCAGATCCGGAACAGATTGGTCCTTTTACCCCGGCTGAAATAACTTTCTGCGGAGATCGTACTGAATTTGTTGTTCTGCGTGACATGCTCTTCCATGGAGTAATAGGAGTAATGGAGGATATCGCCGGGCAGATGTGAGGTGGAATGCGGGGAATGAAACTCCACTTTATCATGCGGATTGGTGCCACCCCATTGTGCCAGCTGTTTATTAAAGAGCCGCAGTTTCCGGTCGGGATACCAGGATCCATGCCGGATGAATTTACCACAGTAGTAGGTACATCGGTTCATCGTATACCCTGCAGCCGGCTTTTCTCGTTTGGCGGTCAGGATGGATTGCTGCAAATGTTCATCCAGGGCCTCATCCGCATCCAGGCTCAGCACCAGGTCGTATTGAGCCAGGGCCAGGGCGGCATTTTTTTGTTCAATGTAACCGGCAAAAGCCTGTTGTACCACACGGGCACCTTTTGCAACGGCTATGGCACAGGTATTGTCAGAAGAAAGGGAGTCGAATACAAGCACTTCGTCGGCAACCGGCAGCACCGAATCAATACAGCGGCCGATATTGCGTTCTTCGTTGAAGGTGATAATGGCGACCGATAGTTTATTCATCTCCCCGTAAAATTTTCATATATAATATCGGGTATATTTGTAAAACCCATTAAACTATTGAAGATTGAAGATACCTAATAGTACAATAGCATTTCTTGAAAAATATT
>CAZYTV010000199.1:0-6295 GCA_964650455.1 uncultured Chitinophaga sp.
CGGAACTGGCAAAAAAACACGAGAGCTACGAAATCTGTTTTGTACCGGATAATGATTACCGTGGTTTTCTCAAACGCCGCGTGGATGGACTGGAAGAAAGAGTGGCTGGGGGAAATTTCATTGATAAAACCGGAAAAGTTTTAGGTCAGCATAAAGGATATCCCTTCTATACTATCGGGCAACGGAAAGGTCTTGATATTGCATTCGGCCGCCCGGTATTTGTCACAAAAATTGATCCTGATAAAAACACGGTCATGCTCGGTGATGAAGAAGACCTGGAACAAAATGAAATGCTGGTCGGAAAACTGAACATGATCAAATACGTCAGCATCACACCGGGTATGGAAGCCATCACCAAGATCCGGTATAAAGACGCCGGTTCACTCTCCAATATTTACCCCGAAAACGGAACCATGAAAGTCCATTTCTACGAAAATGCCAAGGGCATTGCACCGGGACAAAGCGCGGTTTTCTATGAGGGAGAGGATGTGATCGGCGGAGGGATTATTCAGTTCGGAGTTGGTAGTCGGGAGTCGGGAGTCAACAGCCCATTCTGAGGATTAGCGTTACTTATTACTTTTGCTACCTGATTTTCAATCAATTAATATAAAAAAATTCTCTTTTTATGGTATTAGTCTCCCGACTCCCGACTAACGACTAATGACTGACAATCAGGCAATAAACACCCCAAATTCCCGTTATTACCCGTAGAGCAACTATGTATCCCCGGAATTAGTTTGTAGATTTATGCATTAATTTATATCCGTGAACAAAGAAAAACCACTTATGAGAATTTTCTACCCTGTTCGTCTTTGTCTGCTGGCTTATTTCAGCATCACTTTATTTTCCTGCAATGAAAAAGAGGAGTTCAGCACTGCTCCTCTCTCTGATTACCTGCCCCTGACTGCCAAAAAATATATCACTTACCGGCTGGATTCTACGGTATTCACCAATTTCGGCAGGAGTACAGAAATTCATAAATACCAGGTAAAGCACCTGATCGATACAATGATCCTGGATAATATGGGCCGCCCCAGTTACCGGGTATACCGTTATCTCAATGATTCCGCTGCCACCCAGGTATGGCAACCCGCGGGAACATATTACATCACGGCACTGTCAGACCAGGTGGAAGTGGTGGAAGATAACCTCCGGTTTATCAAAATGCATCTGCCTATCCGCAATGGTTTCAGCTGGAAGGGAAATAAATACCTGCCGGCCGATCCGTATGGACCGTTATTCAGCTTCAGCAATGATGACAGTATGGAAGACTGGGATTTTTATTATGATGGAGATGCCGGTTCGTTCAGTTATGCCGGCAAAAACTATGCAGATGTTTTTACTGTGGAACAAGTGGATGAATCCTTTAATGTACCTATTACCACACCTACTGCCTATGCGGCCAAATCAAGATCGGTTGACCGCTATTCAAAGGGAATCGGCCTGATTTACCGGGAATATGAATTATGGGAATACCAGCCCAATCCCGGTGGAGCCGGCGGGCCCTATAAAACAGGATTCGGCATCACGATGTGGATGACCGATCATAATTAATTTGCGGGTTATACTTACATTTGATCCGGGCAAAAGCCGGTATACCATGAAGAAATTATTACTCCTGGGATTTGTATGTTTGATGCTCGGATATGAATCCGGTGCCCAGTTCACCCGTTATATCGTTAAACTTAAGGATAAAGGCAATTCCGCTTTTACACTTGCTAACCCCGGAGCTTATCTTTCACAGCGGGCGATTGACCGCCGTACAAAATACAGTATTGCACTGGACAGTACTGATTTGCCTGTTACGCCATCGTATGTAACACAGATACGCAATGTGGCAAATGTTACGGTGCTGAATGTTTCCAAATGGCTGAACGCTGTATCGATCCAGATCTCAGATCCTGCCGCTGTCACAACAATCAGTGCCCTGCCTTTTGTACAAAGTGTAGGCGGACTGGCTGCCAGGCCCGGTGCCGGAGACAGACTCATTACCCCTGATAAATTTGCCCTTGAAGGAGAAACCACTCCCCTGCCCCTTAATACCGGGAAGCTGGAAGATATTACCAGTGATTATTTTAATTACGGCACTTCCTCATACAATGAAATACACCTGCATAACGGAGAATTCCTGCATAATATCGGCCTGCGCGGACAAGGGATGCAGATCGCCGTTCTGGATGGTGGCTTTTTCAACTATACCTCACTGAAAGCATTTGACAGTATCAATGCCAATGGCCAGGTACTGAGTACCTGGGATTTTGTAGCGCGGAATGCAAGTGTGACGGAAGATCATCAGCACGGTATGCAGTGCCTGTCCACGATTGCCGCGAATATTCCCGGCCAGTTTATCGGTAAAGCCCCAAAAGCCAGCTTTCACTTATTCCGTACAGAAGATGTGGCTACGGAATACCCGATCGAAGAACATAATTGGGTATGCGGAGCAGAAAGAGCGGATAGCGCGGGGGTGGATATCATTTCCTCTTCACTGGGTTATTATGATTTTGATAATGCCGTATTCAATTATACCTATGCCAATATGGATGGCAATACGACGATGGCGGCTAAAGGAGCTGACCTCGCTGCTAAAAAGGGATTGCTGGTATTTAATTCCGCAGGTAATGAGGGGGGCAATGCCTGGAATTTCCTGGTGACCCCGTCTGACGGGGATAGTGTAATAGCGGTTGGTGCAGTATCGGTTACTGGTGCAGTCGGCAGTTTTTCCAGTTACGGACCTTCCGGTGACGGGCAGGTAAAACCAGAGGTCGCTTCGGTTGGTGTGGCCGCCATGGTGCAAACCACCAGCAACACCGTTGGTACCAGTAACGGGACATCCTTTGCCTGTCCCAATATGGCCGGACTCGGTACCTGTCTCTGGCAGGCTTTTCCGGAATATAATAACATGAAAATTGTACAGGCCCTGAAAGCTGCCGGCAGTAAATACAGCACACCGGATAACCGGATTGGCTATGGTATTCCCAATATGAAACTGGCTTTTACCAACCTGCTCACTGAATTCGCCACTTCAACCGCCAGTACCAATACCTGTACCGCTACCCTGAACTGGACCAGTAAGGATGTATCCGCCATGAAATATGAAATTGAAAGACAGGGTCCGGGAGAAAGCGGGTATACCAAAGTGGGCGAACTGAATCCGCAGGCAGGCAGTTTACTGGCCATACGTTCCTACCAGTTTACAAATTCATTGAACGGGCTCAATGCAGGGACAGTGTCCTATCGGATCCGCCAGATTGTGGATACTGCCACGGCCAGCTTAACAGCCGTATATATTGATACCGCCACTACAACAGTGCCAGCGGGTTGTTTTGCCACAGGCACGGGCAATACAGATCCGCTGAAAGAAAAGATCAGTATACAACCAAACCCGGTTAATGGCAGTACACTCAGCCTGGTGATTGAAACACCCTATGCCATTACCAATATGCCGGTACACATCTACGATGCGAAAGGATCATTGGTCATGCAGCAAAAAAACAATAAAGGCACTGGTAAAAAAACGCTGGAACTGAACATCAGCAGTCTGCAGGCGGGCAAATATTATATCAGTGTATTTAACGGGCGGCAACTGCTCCGTACCGCAGAACTGATCCGGTTATAATTCCCGGCGCAGCAAACAGGCAAACAGGGTATCTGCGTTTTTATCATATCCCTTCAAACATTCCTGTTTCACTACTGAATATCCATGCTGAGCGAGGATAAAACCTACCTGGTTTTCATTTTCCTTTTTAAAAACAGAGCAGGTGATATATAATAAATAACTGCCCCGTTTTACATGTGGCAAAAGCCGGGCTATTATTTTTTGCTGGAGCCGGCTGTATTCTTCCACTTTCCGCGCTTCAAAATAAAACAGTTGTTCCGGAGTGCGCCCCCAGGTACCACTGCCACTGCAGGGCACATCGGCAATCACCAGGTCAAACTGATCGCCCGGCGCTAAAGGATCAGTGGATGATAAATCAGCAACAACCGTATGAAAATTACTGATACCGGCTGCAGCAAACCGTTTTTTTAAGTTATGCAGGATCGATTCCCGGATATCAGAAACGGTCAGATTGATTTTCCCCAACCGGTCTTTGGCCATGATCGATTTACCACCACTGGCCGCACAGGCATCCCAGACATTTAATGCCCCTTCCTTTTTTACCCATTCCATCAGTTCACCCACCTGCTGGGAGTTATAATCCTGTATCACCGCTTCTTTATTGGTCAAGATATATTCATCCAGTTTTGTTCCGGAAGGAAAGGAAAAACAGGAATGACTGATCTCTTTACATTCAATCCCCTTTCCGGTGAACAATGTTTTTAATGCTGGATAATGACCGGGGCGTATCCGGATAAACAGATCTGGCTGCTGAAGGAAAGAGGCAGCAAATGCACCTGGTTCGATTCCTTCGCTTAACTGATCTGTCCACGGGAATATTTCACTAATGGAAGTGTTTACATGAAGCAGTCTTAGTTTTTCATCCAGGTCAAGGGTGTAATGAGCCTCCCATTCCGGCTTAAGCGCGGCGATCAACGGATCTGTTTTCTGTGTACAAAGGAAAATTGCCGGCAATATCTTCTCTTCCATTGACAGTTCCTTCAACACGTGAGCGGCCCGGAAATAACAATAACAGCAATGTGCAATTTGCTTCCGGTCTTTGGATCCGTACTTCTTATTGGCCGCAAAATATTTTTTCAGAAAGGAGGCAAAGGGTTCCTGCCCCTTATACTGCTGAAGGATCGTAACGGCGGAATTGATATAAGAATAAAATCTGCTCACCCTGCAAAGAAAACAAAAAAGGACCGCAACCATGCAGTCCTTTCGTGATATATATTCTGTAATAAAATCAGAGTTCCAGTAATGTCTTCACCGGATCTTTCCCGATCAGTAACTGTTCCGGATTTTCGAGCAGTTCCTTCACGCGTACCAGGAAGCTAACTGACTCCCTGCCATCAACGATCCGGTGATCATAGCTTAGCGCGATATACATCATGGGACGAATCACCACCTGTCCATTAATGGCCATGGGGCGATCCTGGATCTTATGCATTCCCAGGATGGCACTCTGGGGGATATTGATAATGGGAGTGCTCATCAGTGATCCGAACACACCCCCATTGGTGATCGTGAATGTACCACCGGTCAGTTCTTCTGTGGTCAGCTTACTGTCACGGGCTTTACCGGCCAGTTCCACCACTTTACGCTCCACATCGGCCATGCTCATACTTTCCACATTGCGCATAACCGGCACGGTAAGACCGCGGGGCGTACTTACCGCGATACTGATATCCGCATAGTCATGATAAATCAGCTGGTCTCCGTCGATATAAGCGTTTACAGAAGGCCATTCGCCCAGGGCCACGGCACAGGCTTTGGCAAAAAAACTCATAAAGCCGAGCCCGACTCCATGAATCTCTTTGAACTTATCCTTGTATTTAGTACGGATCTCCATGATGGCTGACATGTCCACTTCATTGAACGTAGTCAGCATGGCGGTTGTATTTTTCGCTTCCACCAGGCGGCGGGAAATAGTCTTCCGCAGGTTGCTCATTTTCTCCACCCGCACATTACGGCTGTTGAGTTCGGTACCGGCAAAGGCTTTTTTACCCGGGGCGGATAAAGCCGCCAGTACATCATCTTTCAGAATCTTACCCATCGGTCCTGAAGGTGTTACCGATTTCGGATCTATTTTTTTATCGGCGATGATCGCGGATGCAACCGGAGTCGCTTTAATTCCTGCCTCGCCGGCAGGCAGGTTATTGGGTACAGCCGTTACAGGCGCATTGGAAGCAACCGCTTCTTTTTTCGCCGGGGCTGGGGCTGCCTCAGCCACTTTACCCGCTGGTTTCTCCGCTTTATCATCAATACTTGCGAGGAGGTCCCCGATCTTCAGTGAATCTCCTTCCGCTGCGGCTGTTTTTAAAACACCCGCTTGTTCAGCATTCACTTCGAAAGTGGCTTTTTCGCTTTCCAGTTCAGCAATCACTTCATCCCGCTCCACATAATCCCCATCTTTCTTCACCCATTTCAGCAGGGTGACTTCACTGATAGATTCTCCAACGGTTGGTACTTTTATTTCAATCATAATATTAGTTGTTCAATCAGATACTAAATGCGGTTTCAATGATTTCGCCCTGTTCCTGTAAATGTATTTTATTATACCCGGTAGCGGTGGACGCGGAAGGCTGACGGCTGATCACCCCATAATTCAACTGGGTAAGGTTCATTTTGAGGAAGGAGGCGGCTCCCATATTCAGGGGTTCTTCCTGTACCCAGAACCAGGTGGCTTTATTGTAT
>CAZYTV010000199.1:6305-8389 GCA_964650455.1 uncultured Chitinophaga sp.
TTTATGTGGCAACGGGTAAATTTGTTCGACCCGGATGATGGCAATATCTTTCCGGTTATCTTTTTGCTGGCGTTCTGCCAGGTCAAAATACATTTTACCACTGCAGAATAATACCTTACGTACTTCAGCCGGGTCAGCAGCGGCATCATCGATCACTTCTTTGAATCCACCATTTACAAAATCCTCAAGACGGGAATAGGTACCCACATGACGAAGATTTGCTTTCGGCGAGAAATTGATCAGTGGTTTGCGGAATGGCCAGGCCAGTTGTCTTCTCAGCGCATGAAACAGATTGGCGGCCGTGGTAATATTCGTTACGACCATGTTCAGTTCGGCGCAAAGCTGCAGGAATCGTTCGAGACGGGCACTGCTGTGCTCCGGCCCCTGTCCTTCGTATCCATGCGGGAGTAATAAGGTCACCCCGTTCATACGGTTCCACTTCTGCTCACCCGCTGCGATAAACTGATCGATCATGGTCTGGGCGCCATTGGCAAAATCTCCAAACTGCGCTTCCCAGATCACCAGGGCATTCGGGTTAGCGAGTGCATACCCGTATTCAAAACCAAGTACTCCATACTCACTCAGCAATGAATTATAAATTCTGAATTTACCTGTTTTACCGGGTATCCTGGATAATCGGCTGTAGGGTTTATCGGTCTGTTCATCACGCAACACTGCATGACGGTGGGAGAATGTACCGCGACGGACATCCTGTCCGCTCATCCGTACATCCTTGCCTTCGAGTGTCAGACTTCCGTATGCCAGTAATTCAGCGGTGGCCCAGTCCACTTTTTTTTCGGTATCAAATAATCTGATTTTGTCCTGCAGTATTTTTTCCACTTTACGCAGTGGTTTGAATCCCTCCGGCCAGGACATCATGGCATTGAAAACTGTTTTGAATTTATCTTCCGTAATGCTGGTAACCGGGGAAAAATCAAAATCGTTAACCACCGCCCGTCTCAGTTTTTTCCATTCCAGCTCAGGAGGCTGATAATGGTAAGGCAGCGGATTCTGTTTGATTTCATCCAGTCGTTCCTGCAGGTCAGCCCAGAATTTTTTCTCCATGGCTTTGGCCAGTTCCTGGGCATCGGGCTCCCCGTTTTCCAGCAGGTACTTAATATATACTTCCCTTGGATTGGGATGTTTGTCAATCAGCGCATACAAATGCGGCTGAGTGAATTTCGGATCATCTCCCTCATTGTGACCATGACGGCGGTAACATACCATATCAATAAACACATCGCCGTTAAACTCCTGTCGGTAACGGGTGGCAATCTCCGCGCATTTGATCACCGCTTCCGGATCATCCCCGTTCACGTGAAATACCGGTGCCTGGATCGATGCGGCGAGCGAAGTACAATAATCTGAACTTCTCGCATCATCAAAGTCAGTGGTGAAACCAATCTGGTTATTGATCACATAGTGAATGGTTCCCCCGGTATAATATCCTTTGAGGTAACTCATCTGCAATACTTCATATACAATGCCCTGGCCTGCAACAGACGCATCCCCATGAATCAGGATCGGGAGAATGCGGTCAAACTCACTCTCATACATTACATCGGCCTTAGCCCGGGCAAATCCCACCACCACCGGGTTGACGGCTTCCAGGTGAGAGGGGTTGGGCATCAGTTTCAGGTGAATGGATTTATTATTGATCGTTTCCACTTCACTTCCATATCCCATGTGATACTTCACATCCCCGCTGCCCATGGTCTGATCCACTTTTGCAGTTCCCTCAAATTCACTAAAGATCTGCTCATAGGTTTTACCCATAATATTGGCCAGTATATTCAGACGCCCGCGATGTGCCATACCAATCACCACTTCATGCACATCCTGATCGGCAGCAGCACTGATGATCGCGTCTAATGCGGCAATCGTGGTCTCTCCTCCTTCGAGGGAGAATCGTTTTTGTCCTACATATTTGGTATGCAGGAATTTTTCAAACATGACCCCCTGGTTGAGTTTCTCGAGTGCTCTTTTCTTTTTATTCAGCGGCAGGGGTTGCAGTAAGGTGGTTTCAATTTCACGGGTAAGCCAGTCCACTTTTTTGGGGTCGCTGATATATTTGAATTCAACAC
>CAZYTV010000200.1:0-8315 GCA_964650455.1 uncultured Chitinophaga sp.
TGTATCAACGCTATCGGGGGGATGGAGATCACGTCCAAAGAATCGCTGGAGCTGAAATACCCGGGCCGTCATCCGGAAAAAATAGCATTGAAAGATCCGTCCACTGTACCGGGCCTGCTGTGGAATTATATGCAGCAGTTTGACGTGAAGAAGAGTGAAGTGAAAGAAGCCGCCTTCGCCCAGGGCTTATTTGGCTATACCAGCTATGATGCTGTACAGTTTTTTGATTCTGTACGGCTTACCCCGAAGTCAGAAGGGCTGCCGACTACCGACCTGCCTGTCCGGCAGGCAGGCTCCCGACTCACGACTGCCATCCCCCTGATGCGTTACCGCCTCTACCAGTACGTGATCGTCATTAATCATTTCAAAGATGAATTGTTTATCTGCGAAAACCAGATCAAAGGAATAGAAGGGGATGCTGCGGCCGTTGAATCCTTGATCCGCAGCAAGGATGTACCGGTGTATCCCTTTGAAGTGAAGGGTGGGGAAATATCTAATATGACGGATGAGCAATACCGGGACATGGTGACCAAGGGGATTGCCAGTTGCCAGCGGGGCGATGTGTTTCAGATCGTGCTGAGCAGGCGGTTTCAGCAATCCTTTATCGGGGATGAATTCAATGTGTACCGGGCACTCCGCAGTATTAATCCCTCGCCGTACTTGTTCTTTTTTGACTATGGGGATTATAAACTGATGGGCTCATCACCGGAAGCGCAGTTGCTGATCCGGAATAATAAAGCGGTGGTGCATCCTATAGCCGGTACATTTAAACGTACGGGAAACGATGAAGCGGATAAAGCAGCTACAGAAAGATTATTGGTGGATGCCAAAGAGAATGCAGAACATGTGATGCTGGTAGACCTGGCCCGCAACGATCTCAGCCGGGTTTGTGACCAGGTGGAAGTGACCCATTATCGTGAAGTGCAGTATTTTTCGCATGTCATTCACCTCGTCAGTGAAGTGACCGGCCAGGTAAAGGAAGGCACTAATCCCTTTGAATTATTAGCCAAAACATTTCCGGCCGGTACGCTCAGCGGGGCACCAAAATTTAAAGCAATGGAACTCATTGATGCCTATGAGCCCACTTCAAGAAGTTATTATGGTGGCGCGATCGGGTTTGCCGGTTTTGATGGTTCCTGTAATCATGCCATTATGATCCGCACATTGATGAGCCGTGAAAATACCCTGACCTACCAGGCGGGTGCAGGTGTGGTGGTAGCCAGTAACCCGGAAAGTGAATTGCAGGAAGTGAATAATAAATTAGGAGCACTGAAGAAAGCGATTGTTGAAGCAACAGAAATTGTTTAGTTGTTTAGTCGTTTAGTTGTTTAGCGGATGTTCTTCTAAACGACTAAACGACTAAACGACTAAACAACTAAACCCTTAAACTAAATAAGATGAGAATACTGGTTTTCGATAATTATGATTCTTTCACCTACAACCTCGTTCACCTGGTGGAGAAAATCACCCGGGTGAAAGTGGAAGTCTGGCGTAATGACCAGATTCCGCTGGAAAAAGTAAAGGAATATGATAAGATCATTTTATCTCCCGGTCCCGGTATACCTGAGGAAGCCGGATTACTGTTGCCGCTGATCAGGGAATATGCTGCCAGTAAATGCATCCTCGGTGTTTGTCTCGGTCACCAGGCGATCGGCCAGGCTTTTGGCGGAACGCTGGTGAATCTGAAGGAAGTGTATCATGGAGTCGCCACACCTATTGAAGTCAAAAGTCTGAAGTCAAAATTAAAAAGTCCTTTATTTAGCGGCCTACCTGACAGGATTGAAGTGGGCCGGTATCATAGCTGGGTGGTGAGTGATCGGGATTTTCCGGAGGAACTGGAGATTACAGCGGTGGATGATAAAGGATATATAATGGGATTACAACATAAGACCTATGATGTGCAGGGCGTACAATTTCATCCGGAAAGTGTATTGACACCGGATGGGGAGAAAATACTTAGAAACTGGCTCAACCACTGATCAGTTGTCAGATGTCGGTTGTCAGATGCCGGTAATCATCTAAGAAAACTGTTCTAAACGACTAAACGACTAAACAACTAAACTCTCAATGAAACGGATCTTACAATACTTATTCGAACACAAAACCTTCACCCGCGAAGCGGCCAGGGAAGCGTTGGTCAATATAGGCAAGGGGTTGTACAACGAACATGAAGTAACTGCTTTCATGACCGTGTACCTGATGCGCAGCATCACCATTGATGAGCTCCTGGGATTCCGGGATGCGTTGCTGGAGCTTTGTGTAAAAGCGGATCTCGGTCAATATGAAACTATTGATATTGTAGGTACCGGGGGGGATGGAAAGAATACATTTAATATCTCAACGCTGGCCTGTTTTATAGTAGCTGGTACGGGACAGAAAGTCGCCAAGCATGGTAACTATGGCGAATCTTCTGTCGGCGGGGTTTCGAATGTAATGGGGCAGATGGGCTATGTGTTTTCCAATCATGCGGACAAACTGAAAAAGGAAATTGAATCGGCCAATATCTGTTTCCTGCACGCGCCTTTGTTTCATCCGGCCCTGAAAACAGTGGGCCCGATCCGGAAAAACCTGGCCATGCGTACTTTTTTCAATATGCTGGGACCCATGGCCAACCCGGCCAATCCGGCTTTTCAGTTGGTAGGTGTGTATAACCTGGAGATGGCGCGGATCTATAATTACCTGCTGCAGAAAGGCGGTAAACCCTTTACGATTATTCATAGTCTTGATGGTTATGATGAAATATCACTCACCAGCGATACCAAAGTCATTACGCAGGAAGGCGAACGCATCATGACTCCTGAGCAATTGGGCAAACGAATGGTGATGGCTGAAGATATCAGTGGTGGTAATACAGTGGAAGAAGCCGCTGCCATATTCAGGAAAATTCTGAATGGCGAAGGCAGTTGGGCACAGAATGCCGTGGTGCTGGCCAACGCGGCCATGGCATTACATTGCACCGGGAAGTACAAGACTTATGATGATGCATATAATGCAGCCGTGGAGAGCCTGGAGAGCGGTAAGGCGAGGAGTGGGTTGGAAAAACTGATCGGGATGCAGGCAGAAGTTAGTAGTTAGAAGTTAGTGGTTAGTAGTCCAAAGCCTGCGGACATTTGGAGTTTAGATGTATCATGAAGTATTCCTAAGAATACAACCCTGAAAGGGTTCAACAGATGAGTATTGAAAATTGATTACTGAATATTGAAAATTGGAGTACTAAGAAAACAAATTGCTCAATAATCAATTTTCAATGCTCAATTTTCAATGATGGGGTTTAACCGGGTAATTGGAAATTGTGATAAGCTTACAACCCTGAAAGGGTTGAACAATAATAGCCCCGGGTGGAACCCGGGGTTCGGGAATTGTGTGATGATCAGGAACCCAGGAGGGGTTCAATAAATGACATTGAGAAATGAACATTGAATATTGAAAATTTCAGTACTAAGAAAACAAAATGCTCAATAATCAATTTTCAATGCTCAAATTTCATTGATGGCGATTTGCTTATATTAATTGAATTCGAATTATATGGACATTCTTGAAAAAATAGTAGCCCATAAGAAAAAGGAGATAGAACCTTTTAAAGCATTAAGCCCGGTTTCCCGGTTTGAAAAAGAAGGCTTTTTCCGGGAGGTCAGGACCCGCTCGCTGGTGCATCATCTCCTGTTGCCTCAAAGCACCGGGATCATTGCGGAATTCAAACGCAAGAGTCCGAGCAAAGGCTGGTTTAAGACCAAGGAACTGGAAGTGGAACCGGTGGTGAGTGCCTATAATAAGGCCGCTGCAGGAATTTCTGTACTGACCGATGAGGAATTTTTCGGGGGCGACCTGGATGACCTGATCCAGACGAAAGTGATCACCGATATTCCGGTTTTGCGGAAGGATTTTATCGTGGATCCCTGGCAGATCGCTGAAGCACGTGCCTTTGGGGCGGATGTGATCCTGCTGATCGCTGCCTGCCTGAGCCCGGCACAGGTAAAGGAATATGCGGGCTATGCGGCCAGTATCGGACTAGAGTCCATCCTGGAAATACATAATGAGGAGGAACTGGGACATATCTGTGATGAAGTGAGTATGGTGGGCATTAATAACCGTAACCTGAAGACCTTTGAAGTGGATATCAATACTTCCCTGCAGCTTAAAAAATATATACCGGTCGGGAAACCGGTCATTGCGGAGAGTGGGATTACAAATGTGGAAACTATCGTATCTTTAAAACAAGCCGGTTTCCTGGGTTTTCTGATCGGGGAGAACTTCATGAAAGCGGAACAGCCAGCGATTGCTTTTGCTGATTTTATCAGTCTGTTAAACGCAAAAGCACATGAAACTTAAAGTCTGCGGCAATTTACTGCCGGAACAGGTGAACGCCTTCGATGAACTGGGAGTGTCCTTCGCCGGATTTAACTTCTATCCCTCATCACCCCGTTACATGCGGCAGAAAATAAGCCCGGAAAAGATGAAACAAGTGAAGGGAAAATATGCCCGGGTGGGTATTTTCGTGAATGCCCGGTATGATGAACTGGTCAGAACCGTAGAGGAGTACCGCCTGGACCTGGTACAACTGAGCGGGGATGAAAGCCCGGAGTATTGTGAAAAGATCGCGGATTTTATTTCGGTGATCAAAGTATTCCGCCTCACCGGAAAGGAAAACCTGGAGCCACTGACTATTCCGTATAAGAACGTATGTGACTTTTATATGTTTGACACGGCGGGTACAGGATTTGGCAGTACTGGAAAGAAGTTTAACTGGGACCTCTTACAACAGCATCCGCCGTCAAAATCCTATATCCTCAGCGGGGGGATTGATCCGGCAGATGTGATCAAACTGAAAGACTTTGGCAAAACACCCGCTGCGGAGAAGTTATTTGCTGTGGACCTCAACAGCCAGTTTGAACTCAGCGCGGGAGTTAAGGACATGAAGAAATTGAAAATATTTATTGAAGAATTAAATAAAGACTAAACTGTTATTATGAATATAAAAGTATGCGGCATTACCGAAATGAAACAACTGCAGCAACTGGACGGCCTGGATATTGATTTTGCGGGCATGATTTTTTATAAGGAGTCCCCCCGTTATATAGGTGATAAATTACCCGCCAAAGATGTAAAGAAAGCGGATTTCGAGTTTAAAAAAACCGGGGTATTTGTGAATCCCGAAATGATCGATGTGCTGGATGCCATTGACGAATACGGGCTGGAAGTGGTACAACTGCATGGGGATGAAACACCCGAAATGTGTGAGGACCTGAGCAGTGAAGTGGAAGTGATCAAGGCTTTCCGTATCACTGGCACTGAAGATATTGATAAACTGGTGGCCCCTTATGATGCCGTTTGTGATTATTACCTGTTTGATACCGGTGGATTGAAAGAGAGTTTCGGCGGTACCGGGCAACAGTTTGACTGGAATATCCTGGCCAAAGCTAAAATAGAAAAACCGTTCTTCCTCAGCGGTGGTATCAGTGTGGAAGATGCAGCCCGGGTTAAAGCCTTTAAACATCCAGATATGTTTGGCGTGGATATCAACAGTAAGTTTGAATCGGCACCCGGGGTGAAGGATATGAAGCTGGTGCTGCAGTTTAAGCAGGGGTTGAAGTAGTGAGTGGTGAGTGGCCCTCCTTCGCTAAAGCTACGGAGGGCAAGTCAGGAATCAGCGTAACAAATGTTGCAGGCAGACAGCAATTATACTATTGTAAATTTTATATTCATTGAAAATCGTAAAGTGAAATGAGTAGTGAAAAAGAGAATGAACAGTTTTCTGTTGTAGAAAAAGTATTGATTGGGACTCCCAATGAACAGGGTTATTATGGTTCCTTTGGTGGCGCCTATATACCTGAAATGCTGCATCGTAATGTGGAAGAACTCCGGACAAAGTACCTGGAGATTATGTATGAAGAGGAATTTCAAAAAGAGTTTCAATACCTGTTACGGGATTATGTTGGAAGGCCGACCCCGCTTTATCTTGCAGAGCGACTGAGTAAGCGTTATGGCGCACAGATTTACTTGAAGCGCGAAGACCTTTGTCATACCGGTGCACATAAGATCAATAATACCATTGGACAAATACTCCTGGCCCAACGGCTGGGAAAGACCCGCATCATTGCGGAAACCGGTGCCGGACAACATGGAGTGGCTACAGCGACGGTTTGTGCCCTGAAAGGTATGGAGTGCATTGTGTACATGGGGGAGAAGGATATTGAACGGCAGGCTCCGAATGTGGCCCGCATGAAAATGCTGGGAGCGACAGTAATTCCAGCCACCAGTGGCAGTAAGACCCTTAAAGACGCGACCAATGAAGCGATCCGTGACTGGATCAATCATCCCAACGATACCCATTATATTATCGGTTCCGTCGTGGGTCCGCATCCATACCCGGATATGGTGGCCCGTTTCCAGAGTGTGATCAGCGAAGAGATCCGCAAACAACTGCTGGAGAAGACGGGTAAGGAATTACCTGAATTCGTGATTGCCTGTGTAGGCGGTGGCAGCAATGCCGCCGGGGCCTTTTATCATTTCATTGAAGAGCCATCTGTTAAGCTGATCGCTGTGGAAGCTGCCGGTGAAGGAGTGAACAGCGGAAAGAGTGCAGCAACCACTCAACTGGGAAAGCCGGGCATTTTGCATGGAAGCAAGAGCCTGCTTATGCAGACGCATGACGGACAAGTGGTGGAACCGCACAGTATTTCTGCAGGTCTCGACTATCCGGGTATTGGTCCCTTGCATGCCCATTTATTTGAAACCGGCCGCGCCAGTTTTATGAGTGCCACGGATCAGAAATCATTGAATGCCGCCTTTGAACTGGCCAAATTGGAAGGCATTATCCCGGCCCTCGAATCAGCCCACGCATTACATGCATTAAAGATGATCAATTTTAATAAGAAGGATGTGGTGGTGATCTGTCTGAGTGGGAGAGGGGATAAGGATCTTTCAACGTATATGAATGCGATGGCCCGTTGAAATACCTCACCCCCTAACCCCCTCTCCTTGAGGAGAGGGGGAAGTAGTTCTTTCTCATCCCCTGAGGGTTTTCATTTTTTTAGGTAATTAGTTATATGGCCGGCGACGGTGTCGTAAAATGCCAAACCGTAACCTTATATTGGCTTCTTAACCTAAAACCTGAAAATTCATGAGTAATTCTTTCAATCAAAGACTGCATTTAGATGCATCGGGAAAGTTGTACCAGTATGCCCGTGATTTACGAAAAGCGCAAACCCTTCCTGAAGATATCTTGTGGCAATATTTAAGAGGCAGGAAGCTTGATGGTTTAAAATTCAGGAGGCAACTCCATTGGTGGAATATGTAGCTGATTTTTATTGTCATGAGAAAAGACTGGTAATTGAGCTGGATGGATCGATTCATGATTCAAAGATCAATATAGACTACGATCAGGCGCGGACTAACTGGCTGGCTGAATTGGAAGTTACCGTAATCAGATTCAGTAATGAGGAAGTGATATACAAAATGGAATTTTTTATTAATGAAATCAGAAATACAATCAAGAAAATTAGTTCTCTAGGAGGCTAGCCCCTCTCCTCATGGAGAGGGGTTGGGGTGAGGTAAACGAAAGGATCGGTATACTAACAATATTCACAACACATGACCAGAGTAAAAGAAACTATTGATCAAAAAAATGGGCGGCACATCCTTAATGTTTACTGCACGGCCGGTTATCCAACTCTTCATTCCACCCTTCCCGTCATGCTCGCCCTACAGTCCCACGGCGCCGATCTGATTGAACTCGGTATGCCTTACAGTGATCCATTAGCCGATGGTCCGGTAATCCAGCACAGCAGTTCGGTGGCACTGGCCAATGGAATGACCATCCGGATCTTATTTGAACAGCTCCGGGATTTCAGGAAAGAGATTCACGTGCCTGTCGTGCTCATGGGTTATATGAACCCGGTATTGCAATACGGCTTTGAACAGTTTTGCGCGGATGCGGCTGCCGTGGGGATTGATGGTCTGATCCTGCCCGACCTGCCCGGGTTTGAATTTGAAAATGAATACGGAGCCATTATAAAAAAATACAACCTGGATTTTATCTTTCTCGTTACTCCGGAGACTTCCGACGAACGGGTGAAAAAACTGGATAGCCTCAGCAGCGGTTTTTTATATGCCGTTTCTTCTTCCTCCACCACGGGCGGGGATAAAAGCACCGGTATTTCTGAAGAATACCTGTCCCGGTTGCAAAACCTGGGGTTGAAAAACCCGGTCCTGGTAGGGTTTGGGATTAAGGATAAAGCCAGTTTTGATGCCGTTTGTAAGCATGCAGCCGGCGGTATTATTGGCAGTGCCTACATTAAAGACCTGGAAATCAGTAC
>CAZYTV010000201.1:0-8249 GCA_964650455.1 uncultured Chitinophaga sp.
GGGTTACCGTTGATCAGCACCCATTTGCCATGGGAATCTGTCACGCCAATGGCGAGGCGGGCCGCGTGCGGATCCGTACCACAGAGGATATCGGCATCCAGTGATTCTGCCAGTTTCAATCCATAACTCATGGCTTCACTTTCTTCCGGATTGGGATAGTTCACCGTGGGGAAATTGCCATCCGGCACTTCCTGTTCTTTTACGATATGAACATTTTCAAATCCGAATTTCTTCAAAACAGCCGGCATCAGGGTGATCCCGGTACCATGTATCGGGGTATAGACGATCTTCAGGTCCTTGTGTTTGTCAATCACTTCCGGATACACACTCAGTTCTTTCACCATTTCCATGTATTGTTCATCCATTTCTTTTCCGATCAATACAATATTGGCTTCGCCCCCACTCCACTTCACTTCATCCACGGAAGCGATCTTATCCACTTCCTTGATCACGTTTTTATCATGCGGCGGTACCAGTTGTGATCCATCATCCCAGTAGGCTTTATAGCCATTGTATTCTTTCGGGTTATGGGAAGCGGTACAAACCACCCCGCCCTGGCATTTCAGGGTGCGGATAGCATAGGATAATTCAGGAGTCGGACGCAGGGCTTCGAAGAGGTAGACCTTGATGCCATTGGCAGCAAATACGTTCGCAGTGGTTTCAGCAAAAAAACGGCTGTTATTGCGGCTGTCGTGGGCGATGGCCACACTTACCCCGTTTGTAAAGCACTGGTTTAAATAATTCGCATAACCCTGTGTAGCCATACCTACCGTGTATTTATTCATCCGGTTGGTACCTACACCCATCAGGCCACGAAGACCTCCGGTACCAAATTCGAGATTGCGGTAAAAGGCATCGGCCAGTTCATTGGGGTTCTCTGCCTGCAGTTTCTTTATTTCGGCTTTAGTGGCTTCATCAAAGTTCCCGTTCAGCCAGGTATCGATCTTTGCTTGGATGGTGGCGTCCATATCGTTATAAGGTTTGTTTTAAAATGGAAAGTTATTGAATTTTAGCTTTTTAAAAACTGAAAAGCAGCCCTAAAACGTATTTTTGTTGAATGAGCCCGGTACCAGCACAAAGAACAAGGCATTCCTTACCTGAGACCTGGGATTTCTGCTCCCGGTACGCTATACTTCCGGGCTTTTTTCTTGGTCTTTTCTTTTTTCAGACATCCCTTTTGGCCCAGGACAGTACCCGGATTTTAAAGGATTCACTCCGTAAAAGCCAATTCAATCCGGATACCGTTTGGAAAATGAATCCGGATACCACTGCAGAAACCTTTTCAGGTTTTAAGGTTAAAATCAGTTGGGGTACACCGTTAACAACCGCCCAAAAGAAAAGAAGAACCTGGCTGATCGGCGGTGCGAATGTAGTGGGTTATGGCGGCACCATGATCGGACTTTACAATTCCTGGTACAAAAACTATCCCCAGAGTAAATTCCATTCGTTTAACGATTGGCCGGAATGGAAACAGGTTGACAAAGTTGGACATTTTTACAGTGCTTATATTGAAAGCATGGGCAGTACAGCCATGTGGCGCTGGGCCGGCATGGAACGTAAAAAGCGGATATGGATCGGCGGTATGAGCGGGGCCGTGTACCAGACCGTCATCGAAGTGCTGGATGGCTTCAGCACCGGCTGGGGCTGGAGCTGGGGCGATTTTTCTGCGAATATGCTGGGCAGTGGATCATTTGTGGCACAGGAACTGGCCTGGGATGAACAACGGATCAAATTCAAATTCTCCTTTCACCGGAAATCATATAATGACCCCGGACTGAATCAACGAAGTGATCAACTATTCGGCAACTCGCTGGCGGAACGGATGTTGAAAGATTATAATGGCCAGACTTACTGGGCCAGCATGAACCTGAAGCCATTCTTTAAAAACAGCCGGCTGCCTGAGTGGCTCTCTGTCGCTGTGGGTTATGGAGCTGAAGGCCTATTCGGCGGTACCCAGAATATTGGTAAAGATGATAATGGGAATATCATCTTCAACCGGCCGGATATCCAACGCTACCGCCAGTGGTTCCTGGCGCCTGATATTGATCTGACTAAAATTAAAACCAATAAAAAGGGAATAAGATTTCTCTTCACCGTACTCAGTGCCTTCAAGTTTCCAGCACCCTCCCTCGAATACAGTAATGGCCGATTTAGGTTGCATGCCATCCATTTCTGATGTTATACCCGCTTCGCGGTTATATTTTGCCTTCGGCAAATGGCAGGGGCCACGAATTAACACGAAAACACACGAATGAATAGAGAAAGGCAAGCCACTGATCACACGGATATGCACGGATGCCAGCCGTCAAAGCAGGGATTTTTTTTGCCTGCAGCTCACTGCAAAAAATATCCCGCAAAGCCTTTAAAGACTCTATGAAAGTGGGTGAGTCAACCATATTCTGACAATCTTTTTAATCTTTGCGGGATTCAATTCTCCTAATATTGGAGTGTAATTCTGTGTGAATCCGTGCAATCCGTGGCTTGTATTTGTATTTATTCGTGTGTTTTCGTGTCAATTCGTGGCAACCCTTTTTTTGCCGCAGGCAAAATCTTTAATTAGTGGCTAACACTTGTTCATTCCGTGGCCAGTATACCTTAAATTAGCAGCGTATTAAAAGGGAATACACATGATCCAACAGGTATTATTCATTTTACTCAGCGCCGTGGCTATCTTTTTGTTTACCAAAAAAGCCAAAGAGATTGCCCGTAATATCCGCATCGGACGGGATGAAGACTTAAGCGATAACCCTTCACAACGCTGGAGAAACCTGTTCTTACTCGCCTTCGGACAAAAGAAAATGTTCCGGAACCCCCTGGTGGCAATCATGCACTTTTTTGTCTACGCCGGATTTATTATTATCAATGCTGAAGTTCTCGAAATTGTACTGGATGGCATTACCGGGCAGCACCGCCTCTTTGCTACCCCGCTGGGAGGCTTATATACTTTTCTGATCAATGCTTTTGAAGTGCTGGCCCTCACAGTTCTCGTAGCCTGTGTGATCTTTTTAGTCAGAAGAAATATAATAAAACTGAAACGTTTTGCCAGCAAGGATTTAAATGGCTGGCCACGCAGTGATGCTAATTATATCCTGATCACGGAGATCGTCCTGATGTCGTTGTTTTTAAAAATGAATGCAGCAGATACATTATTGCAACTTCGCGGGGCAGAACATTATGCCGCTCACCCGACCGGTAATTTTATCATTTCCCAATACCTGCACCCGCTGATGAATGGGTATAGCGATGGCAGCCTGATCGCCATTGAACGGATCTGCTGGTGGCTGCATATCGCGGGTATTTTCGCCTTCCTGAACTACCTGCCCTATTCCAAGCACCTGCATATTATCCTGGCTTTCCCGAATGCCTATTTTGCCCGGCTCAAACCCATGGGTGAAATGGAAAATATGCCTTCTATACAGCAGGAGGTATTATATGCCATGCAGCCGGAACTAGCCCCAACCGGGGAACAACCAACACCCCAGAAATTCGGTGCCAAAGATGTGATGGACCTGGGCTGGAAGAATCTGCTGGATGCTTATAGTTGTACAGAATGCGGCCGTTGTTCGGCTGCCTGTCCTGCCAATCAGACGGGCAAACTCCTCTCCCCCCGCAAGATCATGATGGATACCCGCGACCGTCTTGAAGTGGTGGGCAAGAATATCAACGCTAACAAGGAATTTAAGGAAGATGGCAAATCCCTCCTGCACGACTATATCACGGTCGAAGAGCTCCGCGCCTGTACCACCTGTAATGCCTGTGTACAGGAATGTCCGGTCAGTATCAGCCCCCTGGATATTATTATCCAGCTTCGTCGTTACCTGGTGATGGAAGAAAGCAATTCGCCGCAGGAATGGAATGCGATGTTCAGCAATGTGGAGAATAATTTTGCTCCCTGGAAATTTAGTCCTGATGAACGGGATAATTGGGCTGCTGAGTTGAATGAGCATTAAAATGAAAATTGAGCAGTGAACATTGAATATTGAGCATTGAGGTAATAAGAAATGCAAGACTCAATATTCAATATGCAATTTTCAATTAGCAAAAAAAAGAACATGCAACTACAAAACTTCCCTTTCCAAACAATCAACTGGTCCGCGGTTCCCCGGGAAGAACACGCAGGGGAAACCGGCACGGCCTTCTGGCAGGTGCAGCACATGAATGAAATAAGGATCCGTAAAGTTGAATACAGCCCTGGCTATAAAGCCGATCACTGGTGCAGCAAGGGACATATTATTCTTTGCCTGGAAGGGGAAATGGATACGGAGCTGGCCGATGGCCGTGTGATGAAACTTAGTAAGGGGATGTGCTATTTTGTGGGAGATAATAATGAGGCGCACCGGACTTCAACGAAGCAGGGCTGTAAGTTATTTATTGTGGATTAAGATAAATTACTAATGTGCCAAATAGCCAATATGCCAATTGACCTCCTGAAATCATTAACTAAATAACTGAGCACCCATTGTTTAATGGCCTTCATCACTACCTATTGTAATGAGTCATCAACCTTTAAACCTCTTCATTCATTGGCACATTGGCACATTGGCATATTGGCTAATTGGAATATTGGCTATTTGGCACATTATAATAAAACTTCCTTCAATACGTTATTTATCATATGCAAAAAATCACCTGCTTTGTAGTCCTGTTTTTACTGGTTGCTGTACCGGCCCGTTCCCAGCAGTTGTTTGAACTGGGTGGCGAAATGCTTAAATCTTATGGCAAGGGTTATGGCACTACCAAAGTGGCCGCGCGGGGTGAAAATTTCAATAATAAGAATAGTTTCAGTGTGGGCATCACCTGGCAACTGGCGTCCAAAAAGGCATATTCCGTTTCTACTGGTTTTGGGGTATATGCCGGGTATCGGCGCGCATTTGGAAATAATCTGAAGGGCAGTAATCCTTTTGGTGGCGGCCGCATTCTTATTTCGCTGGAAGATTTTGAGGGTAAGACCCGCCAGAAAAGTATCATGATCACCCCGATGGTAGAGGCCGGTTATCACCTGGTCTTTGCAAAAAGAATCTATACCGCCCCTTCCCTGGGGTTTGGTTATACCATTGAAATGAGCCAGGGCTTTAATTCGCTGAATGAAGATGTGGGTAAGCGGTTTATTCCTTCTCTTTCCGCGGGTTATCGTTTTCTGTAAACAGGAAAGTCATGTTATTTATTTTCATCATCAATTCCGAAGCGACCCATCTGGTCCTCGAGTTGTTTCGCCACTTCTTCCGGGTGCTCCATTTTATGAACTGCATCTTTCTTCTTCAGAATTTTCCATAACTGGATCAGGGCGGTGACAGCGAAAATACCCCCGATCACCCAATTGAGGATATGCTGGTTATTGTTGATACTGTTGGCGATCAGGAGCCCGCCAAAGATAAACAGGGCATTCCCGGCAAAAGTACCCAGGCCGATACCCAGGATATAGATATTGTAATGATCGTTTCGTGGCAACAGTATTTTTTTAGAAAAAAGCACCGTGCTCCAGCCAAACCAGAAAGGTATCTGAACCGGGTTCACCGCACTCATGATAAATCCCAGGACAATTTTTGGCAGGGGACTGTCCAGCACCATATTCTTCTCCACTTTAGGATGCAGGGCCGCATAAAAACTAAATACGGCAAGTGCGGCCACAATCAGGAAGGTCACCCATTCCAGGGCCTTGAGGATTTTCTCCTGCTTTCGAACCCAATCCATCGCCACCAGGGAAATCCGCACATAAATAATCTCCGCAATCAATGACCCCACCGAAAACAACATTGCAGCCACTACCCCACTCGAAATGGAAATCTGCATGGCCGCAATATTCAATGTACCCAGGGGTAGTGATCCCAGGAAACTGACCAGCATACCAGTGAAGAATATTTTGAGCAGAGAAGGCATGGTGTAAAGATAACGAGAAGCGAGAAACGAGAAGTAAGAAGCGAGAGGCCAGAAGGATATTAAAGCAGAGAGAGCCTGACTGTAATGTATCTTTTCTCATCACGCCTCTTCTCGCTTCTAGCCTCTAGCTTCTAGCCTAATCATATTGTTCTAATAATTTGAAATGTCTGTTGGACTCCTTCAGAAAATCCCGACCCCTCCTATATGACCAGTACGGTATTCCGTTTTTATGATTATACCGGCTGATCTGGTAGAGGGCCCTCCAGTGGGTGAGTAAAGTGCCATAGGCTTTCCAGAGTGGCATACCACAATCGTAAATATGATTGGGTTCGGCACCACAGCCATTAAATTCCAAAATGCTGAAATTTTTGCCTTGTTTCAGGTCCTCGATGGAGGTGGTTTTGATATCATAGCGACCGTAATAGAAGCTGGTTTTGTGACTCAGTTCATCAAATACTTCATGCATCTTCTGGTTGATCTCGTTATGCAGATTGGTAAACTGGGCACCCCGGTTATGATTACCGGCATAAGACAGGTAAAAAATTTCCTGTTCCGGGATCACCCGGTCGTAGCGGTGACCATGCCGGTGCTTCATTTCCGGCAGCCTGAATTTCGCCCGGGGATGATTTTCCACCAGTTGCTGCAGGGTGGATGTTCCGTCCCCTACCACATGCAACAGTTCCTTATGGATAAAACCACTGACCGTTCCTTTCTGCTGTGCCGGATGCCGGTAATAAAAAACACTAACTTCCACGGGCAGGTCCACGAGGTCCTGCACAATATACTCCACCGGAATATGTTCATGGTACTTCTGCATCTGCTCCTCTGTATCGATTTTCCGGAATAAAATTCCTTTCATGCCCACATCGGGTTTTACTATAAACGGGTAGGTAAAGCCGGCCGCTTCCACCTGTTTTATCACTTCAGCAAAGGGTTGGTCGTGGCGGATATAAATAGTCCGGGGAATCAGTTCAGCAGGCAACTGGTCATACATTTCCTTCTTCCCCTCCCCTTCAAATCCACCAAAAGTGATGGTGGGATTAGATGAACTGAAATACCAGAGGGAGCCGCTGCGCAGGCAATTCCAGATCCATACCGGGCTGATCGGTGCGTATAGTAAATAAAAATTCCAGTGCTCCCAGTTCAGCAGTTTTTGAAAAATATTCTTCATTCGTCAGGGTTCCGTCAAATATAATAAGCGTTTATTAAATTGGCAATATAGGCCATACGCGGTAAATTCAGCCACAAAAATAGTTATCAAACGAACAGATCAATCCATGAATTTATCAGGCCCCGGGGAGAAACTCTTTATCATCCGGTTTTCAGACAGGTTTTATACGTATTATTGCTGTGAAATAATGCATTGATTGTATGCAAATCAGAACCGTCGCCGAATTAGTGGCCAGTGGCCAGCAACCGGATATCTTATTCTGGGTGGGATGTGCCGGAAGTTTTGACCAACGGGCACAGAAGATCACAAAGGCATTCGCCAGCATTCTAAATAAAACAGCTATCAATTACGCCATCCTCGGCAAAGAAGAAATGTGCACCGGCGATCCGGTACGACGGGCCGGCAATGAATTCATGTTCCAGATGATGGCCTACCAGAATATCCAGGTATTGAATAATTACGGCATCAAAAAGATCGTCACCGCCTGTCCGCATTGTTTCAACACCCTTAAAAATGAATATCCTGCCCTCGGAGGAAATTACGAAGTCATTCATCATACCACCCTGCTGCAGCAACTGATTGATGAGGGAAAGATCAAGATGAAAGAAGGCGGCTCCTTCAAAGGAAAGAAAATCACCTACCACGACAGTTGCTATCTCGGCCGTTCCAATGATATTTATGAAGCTCCGCGAAAAGTACTTGAAGCGCTGGATGCAGAACTGGTGGAAATGAAACGCTGCAGGAGCAATGGGCTTTGTTGTGGGGCCGGTGGTGCCCAGATGTTCAAAGAAGAAGAAAAAGGAAGCAGCCGCATCAATATCGACCGGAGCAATGAGGCCCTGGCTACCGGCGCAGGGGTTATTGCCTCTGCCTGTCCCTTTTGCAATACCATGATGACGGATGGTGTTAAGCTCGCCGACAAAGAAGACAGTGTTCAGGTGCTGGATATTGCGGAGATGATTGCGGCGAGTATGGAGTGAGAGCGGCGAGAAACGAGAAGCCCGAGGCGAGAAGGGTTAAAGCGGGGAGAGTATGCTAAAGGCAAGTCAAAAATCAAAATTCAAAAGTAAAAAGGCATAAAGCAGGAAGATTCTGAAAGGTTATTTCTTTTCAGATAGTAGAAAAAAGAGCGGAAGACCGGACTCGAACCGGCTACCTACAGCTTGGGAAGCTGTCGCTCTACCAGGTGAGCTACTTCCGC
>CAZYTV010000202.1:0-8242 GCA_964650455.1 uncultured Chitinophaga sp.
CATTTTTTTGATCATATTGCAGAGTTCACCCACTTCGCCGGCCAGGGCCGTGGTCCAGTAAGTGAGCGGCTGGTTGTCGTAACATTTAAATCCTTCCGTGGCTCTTTGTACATTGATGGGGCGGAAGGCAGCAAGATCGAGTTTCATATTTATGAATGTTTAATCAGTTTTACATCATCCATCACTTTTAGCTTCGTCACCATAATGGTGATCAATAACCCAAAAACGGCAACCACTCCGAATGATGTCCGGAGGCTGAACAACTGGGCAATATATCCGATCAGTGGCGGACCAAACAGGAAGCCGAGGAACCCAATACTGGATACACCGGCCAGGGCCATGCCAGGTGATTTTTTTGACGAGCTGGCCGCCGTGCTGTAGATAGTAGGGATGACTGATGAAGCTCCTAATCCAACAATCATAAAACCAGCAGCGGCGGTAACGACCCAGGGAAAGAGTACGGATATCGTCAGGCCACTGAACACGAGGACGCCGCTGAACTGCAGGGTTTTCTTCCGTCCGATTTTGGCAATCAACTGATCACCCATAAACCGGCCTGCGGTCATCATGATCATAAAACTGGTATAGCCGAGTATGACCAGTGAAGCCGGTGCTTTTACCACTTCACGGAAATACACCCCGCTCCAGTCAAACATGGCCCCTTCGGCCGCCATGCTGCAGAAAGCAATGATGCCAAGCTTGACCAGTACTCCTTCGGGTTTCGAAAATAATTTACTATTACCGGCTGCAGCAGATGCTCCGGCAATCAGGTATTTCCAGGCAATGGATACGGTGATCAGTACCAAACAGGCTACAATGATAAAGTGTGGCCTCGGTGCCAGTTTCAGGTTCACCATCAGCAGGCCAACCAGTGCCCCGGTGAATCCTGATAAACTCCAGATACCATGAAAAGTGGTCATGATGGGCCGGCCATATAAATTTTGTGCTAATACACCCTGGGTGTTTACCGAGATATTCGACATATTTCCCACAATACCGAATACAAATAAAGCCAGTCCGAGCTGCCACATGGCTGAAGCCCATCCGATATTAGTCAGTTCCAGTGCATATAAAATGATGGCAAAGGAGAGAATTTTTTTACTGCCATACTTAGTGACCAGTCTTCCGGAGAAGGGCATCATCAGTAATTGTCCAACCGGCAGGCAAAGCAACACGGTTCCCAGTTCTGCTTCATTCAACTGCAGCTTTGTTTTGATATCCGGAATCCGGCTGGCCCAGGAAGCAAAACTGAAACCCATGCAGAAATAAAAGGCGGATACGGCTATACGCATTTTCCGTTTGGAAATTTCAGCAACAGACTCCGTATGCAGGGCGGGGGTATTCAATGACCGGTGTATTGGTAAAATACAAAGATAATCAGTCGGGAACGGATGAATGGAGGCTTCTGTATGAAGCCGTATTCCCGTTTATTGCTTCACGATCTTCCGGGTAATGCTTTTATTTTTCTGCCTGATCTTCACGAAATACATACCGGGCTGCAGGTCTGAACCTGTACTGAACTGGTTGACAGCGGTGCCTTCTGCGATCAGCCGGCCCGTGACATCATAAACCTGCCAGGAAAAAGATCCGTTGAGTTGTATCGTATAGAACTGATCAAAGGGATTTGGGAAAATCTTTACCGGGTTGTTGTTGATACTGTTGTTGTCAACACCGGTAATGATATCATTTACCAGTTTAATATTTGGAACCGGGGGAGTATTCATGCCTTCACCCAGGTAAAAACCAGGATGCGGGGGTTGATTATAGGCTCCATTTTGCCAGGCAATGGCCAGGCGGTATTGCGGATCATGCATCAGTGTGTAGAGCCGGTAGGTGGTCGGATCAATCGTGGTGTAAATATTCAGGTACTGGTTATCAAAGCTGCGTAATACAATTTCTTCCCGCCAGTCACCAAACAGATCGGCGGTAAGACAGGGATTGGCCTTGGTGCTGTTATTGCTTTCACCAAACCCGAGTTGAGACTGGTATAATGTCAGCAAACGATCCAGGCTGTTTGTGTTGTAATTCCATTTTTCCAGTTTGGTACCATCGAGCAGTTCACGCAGTAAATCACCATCCCACCAAACGGCATGATTCATCGTAGGCCGGTTGGGTCCGATGGAATCCCCGGTACAGGAATATAAACGGCCCACGGCCCCCCAGCATTCATAACCCCTGTAACGGGGATCAATATCGGCCGCCAGGGCACGGCCTACATCGCTGTTATTGCCGGGAACACCCCAGATAGGTTGCCCGGTATTAGCATCCCTGAATTCTAATCCATATTGTCCGTAGCGGCCTGGTTCTTCATGGCACTGCCATACTTCCAGCCCGGGTCTGTCGGGATTCATATCCGTCATGTGCAGGGCATCCCCATGTCCGAGCCCGTTATTGTAAAAACCGGTTCCGTCATTATTTACCGCACTGGCCCCATTGCAGATTTCATCAAAACCATCATTGTCAGGATCACCAACCGTCAACTGGTGATTCCCCATTCCCGCATAACTGCTGTTTCCACTGGTATTGCTGTCAAAGATCCAGCGTTGCTGCAATTGTCCGTTTTTGAAATCCCAGGCACTTCTTACCAGGCGGGTATAATACCCACGGCCGAAGACCATACTGGGATTGACTCCATCCAGGTAAGCCACACAGGCCAGGAAACGATCGACCCGGTTGCCATAACTATCGCCCCAACTGCTGACGCTTCCCCTGGCCGGCGTATAATCTTTGGTATCCATGGCAGCACCACTGAGTCCGTTGAATATAGTCAGGTATTCCGGTCCGGTGAGTATATAACCACTCGTATTGCGGTAATCGGAACTGGCATTACCAATCACTGTACCATGGCCGTCCTTACTTCCATCGGCTGTTTTACAGGCGAGTTCAGCCTTCCCGTCATTATCAAAATCATAGACCAGGAACTGGGTATAATGTGCGCCGGCCCGGATATTGATTCCCAGGTCAATCCGCCATAAGCGGGTGCCATTCATTTTATAAGCATCCAGGAAAACATTTCCGGTATAGCCGGATTGTGAATTGTCTTTGGAATTGGTGGGATCCCATTTCAAAATAATTTCATATTCGCCATCCCCATCCAGGTCAGCAGCGCTGGCATCATTGGCGGTATAAGTATAGGTCACGCCATCGGGTGTGGTGCCTCCGGCTGGTTGTTGAAGGGGGATTTGTTTAAATTGTTTTGACCAGACGGAAGTTTCATTGGCCCGGTTATCTTCCACAGCATTGATCACTGCTTTTACCAGGTAGAGACCATCCGTGCTGCTATTATCGGTATAGTTGGTGGCACTAACGGGGCTGGTATTGAGTTTTGTGCCATTCCTGTAAATATTGAATGAAGTGCTTTGAGGTTCTGTTCCCAGTAAACGCCAGCTTAAGAAAACACTGGTACTGCTGACCCGGACAGCCACGGTGCCACGGTTCAGGTTTTCCATCCATCGCTGGGCATTAATATTACCGAAGGGTACAATCAGTAAAAGCAGGAGAAATGCGTTAAAATAAACAGCGTAAGCAGCACGTGCCATAAATAATACTTAACCAGGTAATGTACCGGCAGGCTCCTGAGCAGCGTGGTGAGGAGACAACGGGTCCAGCAATCATCAATTCATATTAAAATTAATTCAGGTTAATCTGTCCTGCATCCTGTTGTATCCTGAGGAATCCCGCAAAGATGTATCAGGCAGCAATAAAGTTTCAGGTTCATTTATTTTCTGTTCTTTCAGACAGATTGTATGCAATAAGACTTTTTGGCTTTAAAAGAATTCTTTGCGTCTTTGCGGGAAAAAAAGAAGCTGCCCTCCAAAGGAAGGCAGCCTCGCCACCCAAGTCCAACACAGTCCATCAGAACCGGATACCAATTCCGGCAGTGGCCTGCACTACGGATATTTTCTGGTAGCCTTTATCAGATTCATCGGTCCAGATATCCAGAATATTGAAGACAGGCCGCATATATTGATAATCCCCGCTTACAAAGAAGAATACCTGTTTGCCCGCATCTATCTTCAGGTTTATACCGGCCTGGAAGACCGGTCCGATACCCCAATCAGCTTTTGTCAATTCTTCATCTTCTAAGTAGAAGGCGGGCAAGCGAACATTTGCCACGCCACCCATGACATGCATACCGGCACTCATATTTTTTGCCGGGCTGAATTCCAGGGATGGGCCCAGGGTAAGTCCATACAAATTCCAGGCGTCTGCGGTCATTTCAAAGGTTTCGGTACCATCGCCTGTTTCAAGGGTCAATACCATATTCTTTGTACCGTAGTGATTGTAAAAAGCAGCGGCTTCAATACCGAAATTGGTATTAAACCGGTACCCATAGTTCAATCCAATGGTATAGCCTGTTTTTGCCAACCCGGCATCTTCATTCGCCGGATCGTTGCTGGAGAAAGCGCCCACAGGAAAAGAAGGTCCTGCATGAAAAGCAAGAAATGAATTTTTATTCACCGTAGTCTTGCTTTCCTGGGCTGGTATTGCACTGCTGACCAGCAATGCAAGCATCAACACAAGTAGCTTTTTCATAATAGAGTTTTTAATGATTAGTCACACCTTTCTCATAACGATTAGTAAGCTATGTGGCCGGAACCAGGGTTAACTATGATAACAGGATTATGCACTATTGAGAATTATCATTGGAAACCGGGGAAGAGCAATCGTACATTTGCAGATTGCAATTCATAAAAATCTCCCGGTAAAATACCGGGAGGTCTTTTATTTCAGGCTGATCAGAAACGGAACCCGAACCCTACGGTGGCATTCACGGCGGATATTCTCTGGTGAATCGTGCTTTCAATCAACCCCTCACCAGGTTCAATGTCAAATCCGGGAAATCCGGGTCTCATATACATGTAATCCACACCGGTAAAAATCTGGAACTGTTTTCCAACATCGAAACGAAAATCCAGTCCCGCCTTTACAACGGTAGTCCAGCTCCATTCTTCATCCATTTCGAGATCCCCGTCTATCATGGCTTTGGGGGAATTTACATTGGCTGCACCCCCCATCACCCGTAAATTGGATGATATTCCACTGCCCAGATCAAAACGGACTACCGGGCCTGCTGTAATCCCGTAAAACTGCCAGTGGTCCACATCCACCATGCTGAATACACTTTTGATTTTTTCCTCGTCAAGATTATACTTGTTATAAAATACTTCGGT
Source organism: uncultured Chitinophaga sp. (assembly GCA_964650455.1). Lineage (GTDB taxonomy): Bacteria > Bacteroidota > Bacteroidia > Chitinophagales > Chitinophagaceae > JJ008. Next base: position 5,175 of record CAZYTV010000202.1, read on the forward strand.
ACTGATCCCGAAATTGGGGTACATCTGGTACCCATAGCTCAGGTTAAGGGTAAATCCTGTTTTAGCAAATCCAGCTTCGAAGTTGTCAAACGAAGTACTTCTGAAGTCACTCATAGGAGCAGAGGGCCCAACGTGGAAAGCAAGTACAGAATTCATCTTATTTGTTTTACCGCTTTCCTGGGCCAGCATAACCCCGCTGACCAGCAGGGATAGCATTAACACAAGAAGCTTTTTCATAATATTTATTTATAGCGTCATCAAATCACCAGGCAATTTCACATCAGAAATCTACGGTCACCGGAAAATGCAGGAACATGATGAAGTATTTTTTCATTGCTGATACTGGTCATTGGAGCTGGTGGATCAACGCTGTTATATTTATAGTTTGCCATTACTTCACAAAGAATGATTTTCAACGGGGATTGGACTGGGATGGATGTAAAGTAGCTGTCAGTCAGCGAATTGATAATCTAAACGGGGGTAAAATATTACTTCAGCAGGGCAGAATAATTAAAGTATATTCACTTACAAAAACCATTATTATGCCGATTACCAAAGCTTATGCTGCACATAGCACCACCACTCCGCTTGAACCATGGTCGCTCGAAAGAAGAAGTCCCAAACCCCATGATGTGGAAATGGAAATTTTATTCTGTGGGGTTTGTCACAGCGACCTGCATTTTGCCCGAAATGACTGGGGCATGACTGTTTTTCCTGTTGTACCCGGACATGAAATAGTAGGCCGTGTGACCGCAGTGGGTGATCATGTAAAGAAATTTAAAGTGGGCGACCTTGCTGGTATTGGTTGCCTGGTAGATAGTTGCCGGGAATGTGATAATTGTAAAGATGGCCTGGAACAGTATTGCGCACAAGGAGGTGTTTTCAGTTACAACGGATATGAAAGAGATGGCAGCGGCATTACTTATGGCGGGTACAGCAAAAGCATTGTTTGCCATGAAGATTTTGTACTGCGTATTTCTGACAAACTGGATCTGGCAGCAACCGCTCCGCTGCTTTGTGCAGGTATTACCACTTACTCACCGCTTCGTCATTGGAAAGTGGGAAAGGGCATGAAGGTGGGCATATTAGGCCTGGGTGGTCTTGGACATATGGGGGTTAAATTTGCGGTTAGTATGGGTGCAGAGGTTACCATGCTCAGTCATACACCTTCGAAGGAAAAAGATGCCAAACGTCTCGGTGCCCATAAATTCATCCTCACCTCAAATGAGGAGCAGGCCAAATCGGTAATGGGTTATTTTGATTTCATTCTCGATACGGTATCAGCACCGCATGATTATAATTTCTATCTCGGCATGCTGCGTACCAACGGGGTAATGGTATGTGTGGGTGTGCCGCCGGAACCAGTACCGCTACATTCCATGAGTCTTATTTTCGGCCGCAAGAGCCTGGGTGGTTCACTGATCGGTGGTTTGCCGGAAACCCAGGAGATGCTGGACTATTGTGCTGAACATAATATTGTAAGCGATATTGAAATGATCCGCATGGATCAGATCAATGAGGCATATGAGCGTTTATTGAAGAGTGATGTGAAGTACAGGTTTGTGATTGATATGGCCAGTTTATAATTCAATGAACCAAAAATAGTAAGGGCTGTTTCCGGAAAGGATACAGCCCTTTTTGATGTAAAATGTAAATTGCAGTACTATCTGATTTCAGTTGTGCCGTTATCCTCTTTTAAATATATACTACTGATCTGCTTTTGGTCAGCCGCCTGCAGCAGTGTCAAACACACTTATAGCGTGCGGGAACTGATGAATGGGAAATTCAAAAACGACAGCAGTTATATTTATTCCCTGCCCTTTGAAACCGGGAAAAAAGTATTCCTGATCCAGGGCTATGAAACCATGTTCAGTCATAAAGGAGAGCGGGCACTCGACTTTAAAGTGAAAACAGGCACCCTGGTTTGTGCGGCACGGGGCGGTATTGTAACAGCAGTAAGAGCAGATTCGGATAAGGGTGGTTTAAAACCGGAAAACCTGGCGGATGGGAATTATATCGTTATCCGCCATGCAGACAACAGCTCGGCCTGGTACTGGCACTTTAAAAAAGACGGAATTTTATTGAAGGAGGGCGATCTGGTTCAGGATGGACAGCCCATTGGTTATAGCGGGAATACCGGGTTTTCTGCTTTTCCCCATTTGCATTTTGAAGTACAGGGACAGGATGCTACGGGCAATCATACAAGGCTGGCCACCCGGTTCTTTACCCAGCGCGGTGTAATCTATCTCCGGCCCCTGGCCTTTTACCGTACGCGCCGCTGATGGAATAATCGTTGCCCAACCTTTTTAATTTCTTAAATTACCTGTCTAAATAGTTTGTCATGATTGTACTTTATATCGTCCTGGGCCTGATCGCTTTTTTGCTCATTGCCGCCACTTTGCTTCCTAAATCATATAATGTCGAGAAAAATATAGTCATTAAACGCCCGGCTGATTTTGTGATGCAACGCATTGGCGATCTCAATTATTACAGTCAGTGGAATCCCTGGCAGCAATCAGATCCTACGGCCAAAAGCACGATTACCGGCACTGCTGGTCAGCCCGGTCATAAATATGCCTGGGAAGGTAAAAAGGTCGGTGTGGGAAGTCTCACCCTGCTAAGCACAGATGCCAAACACATCCATTTTGATCTGCAGTTTATTAAACCCATGAACAGCAAAGCCAGTGATAACTGGTTATTTGAACCCTGGGGCGATGGCAGCGAAACAAAAGTGACCTGGCAGAACAGCGGCGAACTGCCATTCCCGATGGGCCGCCTGATGGGCCCGATGATAACCAGTCAACTGAATAAGCAGTTTGAACAGGGGCTGGGGAGTTTGAAGAAACTCTGCGAGGGCAGTTAGTAGTTAGTAGTCAACAGCCCATTCTTTGGAGTATGCTTGATAAGAGCAGCCCGTTGTCATCCTGAGCGTGTCGAAGGGTGCTTCGGCATGGTTCGACAGGCTCACCATGAAAACGGCAGGGACTGTCACCCTGAGCGTGTCGAAGGGCGACAGGCTCATGGTTCGATAAACTCACCATGACAGGTGATGTTGTCACCCTGAGCGT
>CAZYTV010000203.1:0-8188 GCA_964650455.1 uncultured Chitinophaga sp.
ACAACAAGCCAAAAAAGCATTCTGATGACGGATCGTGTACAGCAACTGATCGGACATTATACGATGGAGCCTCATCCGGAAGGAGGCTATTTCAGGCAAACCTATCAATCGTCCGGGCAGATACCGGTAACGGTTCTCCCGGATGGTTTTTCAGGTCCGCGTCCTTTTTCAACAGCCATTTATTTCCTGCTGGAACAGGGAAATTTCTCCGCCTTCCACCGGATTAAAAGTGATGAATGCTGGCATTTTTATGAAGGACAAACCCTGCTGGTGCATATCATTGGCCCGGATGGACATTTACAAACCATCCGGCTAGGCAGTGATATGGTAAAAGGAGAAGTTTATCAATATATGGTTCCGGCAAATAGCTGGTTTGCCAGTGAACCGGCTCCGGAAACTGCCTATTCCTTTGTAGGATGTACCGTATCTCCTGGCTTTGATTTTACCGATTTCGAACTGGCCGGTGTAACACATCTTGTCAAGGAATATCCGGCACATGCCCCATTGATTCATCGTTTATGTCGCTGAGATCAGTCCGGCTTTTTAAAACACAGTAATGGCCCGGGTAATGCTTGTGACATATCCTCTGTATGGCTACCCAGGAAAAGTTTATCCCACATACTTTTTTCTTTGGTGAACATGAGCAGCCAGTCGGGTTTTACCGCTTCGGTATATGCTTTCAGTTGCCGGAGTAATGGCTTATTGAGATTGGCATCCTGTACCTGCAAATGAATAAACTGGTAGGGTGATTTCTGTATGATCGTTTCAGCTTCTTCCCGGCTGATTTTTTTATCATTATATCCAAAATCAAGGTGCAGTATTTCAATCACCGCTTTTAATGCAATGGCAAATGGGATGACCTGTCTCAGTTCAGCTTCCAGGTTTTCAAGGTCGGAAGCATATACTAATTTTTCCACCACTTTATATTCGTAATCGCCGGGGATCGCCAGTACCGGTATGGGGGAACGGGAAATCATGTGGGCGGTATTGGACCCAAACAGGACTTTACGTAATCCGGTGGCGCCATGTGTACCCATGACGATCAGGCCTGCATCTTCACTCTTGGCCAGTTCGATTACTTTTTCAACAATCAGCGGACTATATACAGCTTTTATCCGTATCTGGCCGGCTGTAAATTTTATAGAAAGGCTATTCAGCATTTCATCCGTTTCCTGCTGAAGGGCGATCGTCTTTTCCATCTCAGCCTTCCGGATCAATGCGTCCATTCCGGCTTCGTCGGCTGCAGAAGCGAGTTTATAAGGGGATTCATGCACAATATGTACCACATAAATGCCGGATGCGGTGGCTTTCCCCAGTTGAAGGGCCGTGAATAATGCTTTACGGGCATTGGGAGAAAAATCGAATGGCACTACAATCGGTTTCATACACATTCTTTTAGAGGGTGATGAATCAGCCTGCGGGAATTGCGAGTACGGGAACCCGGGTATGATAGCTCATTTTGCGCGTCATACTCTGATGGAAGAGCCGGCTGAGCAGGCTTCGTTTATGCGTGATCATGGCCAGCAGATCGATGTCATTTTGGGCGATATACTCATTGATGCTATCCTCGAAATCCCTGCCAAGCAGGTGTTCTTTCTTAATAAGGACCTGTTGATGTTGTCCTTTAAGTTTTGCTTCGGCACGCGTAATGATCCGGTCATCGGATATATAGTCCATGGTGCCTCCTTCATCTTTATCGGTAAACAAGGTGATATGAACTTCTGCCCGGAACAAAGCGGCCAGTTCAAAAGCCGGTTCGAGCAGGGGGAGGGCTTCGTCCACATCCTTAATAGCGAGCAGGAATTTACCAGGCTCACTCCAGTCATATTCCAGGGGGATGGCCAATACGGGAATCCGGCATTCGCTGATCAGGGCTGCAGTTTTACTGCCAAAAATTTTATCGTGCAGGCCCGAAATGCCCAGGGTGCCCATAATCACCAGGTCGGCTTTATGCTCAAGGGCGGCTACCATGATCGTGTCAATGACGCTTCCACTGTACAATTGGATGTTTACAAGCACCCCCTCGGTATCCTCAATACTCCTTCTCCGGATTTCCAGTTTTTCGAAAGCATCATCCATGATTTTCTGGTTATACTCCATGTGGGTCATGGCTCCTTCCATATAAAGCGGATCCAGGTTATCACAGGCATGTATCAGGTAAAGGGTGGACTGGTTGAGTTTGGCGATACGGACAGCATAATCTATCGCACGGTCGGCATTGGGGGAAAAATCAGTAGGTACCAGTATCCTGTTCATAGGTTTAATTTGTCTTTATGTAAGTTCCCTCAATTTAATCTTTATTTTACTGATTGCACTCACCGGAACTGCTGATTTTAATTGACCTTTCCTCAGATGGGTCAACCCGGTGTCTGCTAACCGATATTTCGTATCTTTACCCTTTATTATAAAAGAGTTATGTCTGAAGAACGTAGTTTGAATTTCCTGGAAGAAATCATTGAAGAGGACCTGAAGAACGGAAGATACAAAACGATTGTCACCCGTTTTCCTCCAGAACCGAATGGTTACCTCCATATCGGGCATGCATCCAGTATCTGCCTTAATTTCGGGCTGACCCAGAAATACCCCGGCTATACAAACCTGCGCTTTGATGACACCAATCCGGTAACGGAAGAAACCGAATATGTGGACAGCATCAAGGAAGATGTGAAATGGCTTGGCTTTGAATGGAAGCACGAGCGTTATGCTTCTGATTATTTTGATACCCTGTATGAATTTGCCCTGAAGCTTATTGATAAGAACCTGGCTTATGTGGATGATATATCGGCTGAGGAAATGGCAGCAATGAAGGGAACTCCCACTGAACCGGGAAAGGATAGTCCGTTCAGGAGCCGTTCGGTCGAAGAGAACCGCGATCTTTTTATCCGGATGAAAAACGGGGAATTTCCGGATGGCGTCCGCACCCTGAGGGCAAAAATTGATATGGCCCATATCAATATGCTGATGCGTGATCCTATCCTGTACCGGATCAAACATGCCCATCATCACCGTACCGGGGATAAGTGGTGCATTTACCCGATGTACGATTTTGCCCACGGACAAAGCGATTCTATTGAAGAGATCACCCACTCCATATGTACCCTGGAATTTGTTCCGCACCGGGAATTGTATGACTGGCTGATTGAAAAGCTGGAAATCTATCCTTCGCACCAGTATGAATTTGCCCGCCGAAATATCAATTATACCGTTACCAGTAAAAGAAAGTTATTGCAACTGGTCAATGAAAAGCATGTGACCGGATGGGATGATCCCCGGATGCCAACCATCAGTGGTTTACGGCGAAGAGGTTATACGCCGGAAAGTGTACGCGAATTCTGTGACCGGATCGGGGTGGCCAAGCGGGAGAATATGGTGGACGTGGGTGTACTGGAATTCTGTATAAGGGAGCACCTCAACAAGATTGCCCTTCGCCGGATGGTGGTATTTGAACCATTGAAAGTGGTGATCACTAATTATACCAGGGACGAAGAAATACTGCACAGCGAAAACAACCCGGAAGATGAGCATGGGGGTGTCCGGGAAATTCCTTTCAGCAACGAATTATATATCGAGCGGGAAGACTTTATGGAGATTCCTCCGAAAAAATATTTCCGGCTGGCACCAGGCCAGATGGTCCGGCTGAAAAGTGCTTATATTATCAAATGTGAAGAGGTGGTGAAGGATGAGACCGGTCAGATAACTGAAGTAAGGTGTACCTATATCCCTGAAAGCAAGAGCGGTGAAGATTCCAGTGGTATACATGTAAAGGGGACGCTGCACTGGGTGAGTGTAAAGCATGCGGCAAAAGCAATTGTAAGGCTGTATGATCGCTTGTTCCGGGTAGAGGATCCGACAGATGAGGCCGGTGATTTTAAAGACTATCTCAACCCTGACTCACTGCAGGAACTGCCGGTTGTATATGCTGAGCCATCCCTGAATAAGGCCGGGATGCAGGAACGCTACCAGTTTATCCGTAAAGGATATTTTGTTTTGGACCGTGACTCGGCCAATGGTAACCTGGTGTTCAATAAAACTGTAGGACTGAAAGATGCCTGGGCCAAAGAGGTTAAAAAGGGCTGATTCCCGCGTTCATAAATAATGTGTTTCATATATGTTAAGCGCCGTACCGGCGCTTTTTTTATGTTGTTGCTAAAAAAGCTTGTCCTGTGTAAATGAAGGGATTGACTAATTAAAGTCCCTTGTATCGCTGAAATCTATCATATCCGCCGCTGACATGGGTCAGCAAAAAAAGGAGATTGTAAAGATAGTTTTGGTTAAAACAACCCGTTATGAGTTATACAACCATCACCCGGATCGGCACTGACCATACTATCTGGCAGAAAGGGTTCGGTTTTTATAAAGACGAACTGGATATCATGGAAAGCCGTCTCACTGAGATCGCCAACAGGAATACCACCTTCGAAGCCCGCCAGGGAGTGGAGCATTTTCAGAATCAGTTTATCGTACAACGTAATAATATTGACGAACTGAAGCATGAGGTAAATATATACATGGAAAGGCTGGGAGCAGATGCCCTGAAACATGGAGGACGAATGGAAACAGGCATGATCAGTGAACATGCGGTCCTGCATGGAAAGTATGAGGATTTTGAACGCGTCATGAATATCCTGCGCCACGAATTCAATGAATACCTGAGCAAGTGGATGTGAAGGGGTAAATAATTATTATTTAAGAGCCATCTTCTGAAAGAGATGGTTCTTTTTTTTTAGCTGCAGTTGTTTCGTTGACAGGTTTACAAATTGAAAGGCTGACAAGTAAGAAAACTCCCTTGTCAACCTTTCAACTTGTTAACTTTTCAACTTCTACCGGTATTCCCCGTACAACTCCCTCAGCGTATCCGCGATCTCTCCCAACGTACACTTTGCTTCCACAGCCTCCACCACCACCGGCATAATGTTTTCCCCGCTGTTGGCTTTATCACTGAGTAATTGAAGCAACTGATCGCATTTGGCATGGTCGCGGCCGGAACGCAGTTTTCTTAATTTTTCCGCCTGAATGGACCTGATGCTGTCATCCACTTTCAGGATCGGGGTATTGTTTTGTTCATCCGACTGGAATTTATTTACGCCGACAATGATTTTTTCACCGGTTTCAATATTCCGCTGGTATTCATAAGCGCTTCGGGCAATCTCGTCCTGTATAAAGCCTTCTTCAATGGCGGACACACTGCCACCCATGGCGTCGATTTTTTCGATCAGTTTCCAGGCGGCTGTTTCAACCTCCCGGGTCAGGGCTTCCACATAATAAGAACCTGCCAGTGGGTCAACAGTGTCTACGGCTCCGCTTTCAAAAGCCACGATCTGCTGGGTACGCAGGGCGATCCGGGCTGCCGCTTCAGTGGGCAGACTCAGGGCCTCATCATATCCATTGGTATGAAGTGACTGGGTGCCGCCCAATACAGCGGCCAGGGTTTGAATGGTAACCCTGGAGATATTGTTCAACGGTTGTTGGGCGGTAAGCGTACTGCCGCCGGTCTGTGTATGGAAACGCAGCATCATTGCCTTGGGATCAGTGGCCCCCAGATCTTTCATGATGGTTGCCCACATTCGCCTGGCAGCCCTGAACTTGGCCACTTCCTCGAACAGGTTATTGTGTGCATTGAAGAAGAAGGAGAGGCGTTTGCCAAAGACATTAATGTCCAATCCCTTTTGTTGGGCAGCCTGTACATAAGCTTTACCATTAGCCAGGGTAAAAGCGATCTCCTGTACGGCTGTGCTGCCGGCTTCCCGGATATGATAACCGGAAATAGAGATGGTATTCCATTTAGGTACTTCCGCACTGCACCATTCAAAAATATCCGTGATGATCCGCATGGATGGTTTGGGGGGGTAGATATAAGTACCCCGGGCTGCATACTCCTTTAATATATCATTCTGGATCGTTCCGGATATTTTCTTCAGATCAGCTCCCTGTTGTTTGGCCAGTGCCACATATAATGAGAGCAGAATAAAGCCGGTGGCATTGATGGTCATGGAAGTACTGACATCTTCCAGTTTAATCCCTTTGAAAAGGATCTGCATATCTTCAATTGAATCAATAGCGACTCCAACTTTCCCCACTTCCCCTTCTGCCAGCGAATGGTCACTGTCGTACCCGATCTGGGTGGGCAGGTCAAAAGCCACACTCAGACCACTTACTCCCTGGGAAAGCAGGTAGTGATAACGTTTATTACTCTCTTCTGCGGTGGAGAAACCGGCGTACTGACGCATGGTCCATAACTTTCCCCGGTACATATCAGGCTGTACCCCCCTGGTAAACGGGAAACTGCCGGGCATTTCGTTATTCAATACAGGAAGGTCCTCCCCGGTGTAAAGTTGTTTTACTTCTATGCCGGAATCAGTATATTTTTTTTGCGGGTCCATAATTGAAAATTGAGGAGTTGGAAAAATGCTTTATTGCATGAGCTTCTTGGCTTCGTGGTTGAGTGTCTGGGATACCATTTCATGCAGGGCGCCGTTTTGCTGTGACATCATGATTTCCAGGATTTTTTTATTGAGTTCGGAAGAGGAAGCGTTGAGGGGCAGGCTGCCCGCCACCTGGTTCACGACCATAATATTCTGTTCTTTCAGATTGCGTACCGCATCCCAGCTGACGGGGCTCACATATAATTGCTGGGTGCTGTTATAATCATATTCCTGCTTGATATTTTCCGTCAGGATGACTTTCATTTCAGCAGCCGATATACCGGGTTGGTTCAGCCGGCTGATCAGGCTGGGCAGGGAAATACGTTCTGTGAGCAATACCAGCCGCTCATAGGCCTGCAGGCGGAGGGGAATACTTTCAAAAGAATTTTTGTCAACAGGGATGTCTTCTTTTTTGGAGACGGATCGGGCAACGGCGAAAAAGGATAACAGGATGGCCAGGATAGAGATAACAAGGCTTACGGTGGAAAGATCCATAGAGATAATTTTGATTTGCTGCAAAAATAGGCTGATTGGACCATCTTTCCGGCTGTTGGTGGGCAGCTGGCCGGCTGATAGTGGTCAGTTTATTTCCCGTCTTCGGAAATTCCGGACCTTATACCAGTGAAAACTTTGATTAATTTTGAGGAATGGAAACATCCGTAACAAATCCGGTAACGCTCACGGAAGGAGCAATTGCAGAAATCAGGCGCTTAATGGAGGCCGATGGTTTTGATCATACCCAGAAATTAAGAGTAGGTGTGAAAGGCGGAGGCTGCTCCGGCATGACCTATGTGCTTGGCTTTGACCAGCCGGGTGCCAATGACAGCCATTTCGAAATTTCGGGAGTATCCTGTGTGATGGATAAAGCGCATGAGATTTATCTGCTTGGCATGCTGATAGACTGGCAGGACGGGCTGAATAACCGCGGATTTACTTTTAAAAATCCCAATGCCAGCACGACCTGTGGTTGTGGCACTTCTTTCGCTGTTTAATCTTTGTTTACCTTTTTCATTTGTGGCCCCATTAGCCGCACAGTGGCTATCCGCTGCGCGGATAATATTGGCCACTAAATTACACGAAAGAACACGAAAAATACAAATACAAGCCACGGATAACACAGATATGCACGGATTGTGAATTCGTTTTATGTGTCTTTCCCAACGATTCGAAATTGTAACCTAATACTGGTTGCATCCGTGTTAATCTGTGTTATCCGTGGCCTGTATTTTTCGTGCTCTTTCGTGTTTATTCGTGGCCGCCATTTGCCGCAGGCAATCCAAAAAGAAGAGGCCGTCTGCAAAGACGGCCTCTTCAATATTTAAAGCTGTTTTTTAAGCTTTTTTCTCTGCAGCACCCGGCTTCGGCTTTTCTGCAGCCTTACCCAGTGGTCGTTTACCACCCAGGTCAACCAGGATCGGGGCTGCCACAAAGATAGAGGAGTAAGTACCCGTGATCACACCGATCAGCATGGCAAAGGCGAAACCTTTGGTTACCTCACCACCTACCAGGAACAGGATCAGGATCGTCAGGAATACGGTCAGTGAAGTCATGATCGTACGGCTCAATGTCTCATTGATCGCACGGTTGATCACTTCGCCTCTCGGGGCATTGGGCATCAACCGGCTGTCTTCACGGATACGGTCAAACACAATCACCGTATCGTTCATCGAGAAACCAATCACCGTCAGGATGGCCGCGATAAAGTGCTGGTCAATCTCAAGTTCGAAGGGAACGATATTCTTTGCAAAGGAGAATACGATCAGGGT
>CAZYTV010000204.1:0-8174 GCA_964650455.1 uncultured Chitinophaga sp.
CGGATCAATGACAAGCACATTGAAGTGATCGTTCGCCAGATGATGCGTAAGGTAAACATCGTGGATCCGGGTGATACCCGCTTCCTGGAAGATGACCTGACTGATAAGTTTGACTTCGTGGAAGAGAACGACTACATTTTTGATAAGAAAGTGGTTACTGAGATCGGGGACAGCGCCCACCTGCGTGCCGGGCAGATCGTAAGCCTGCGTGAAGTGAGGGAAGAAAATTCCATCCTTCGCCGTAGCGACAAGAAACTGGTGGAATTCAGGGATGCCAAACCCGCTACGTCTTCACCGACACTGCTGGGTATTACCAAAGCGTCACTGGGTGTACCGAGCTGGATTTCTGCAGCGTCCTTCCAGGAGACAACGAAGGTTCTTTCTTCAGCGGCTATTAATGGTAAAACCGATCTGATGCTGGGATTGAAAGAGAACGTCATCACAGGTCATCCGATCCCTGCCGGTACCGGTCTTCGTGAGTTTGAAAGTATGATCGTAGGTAGCAAAGAGGAGTATGAACTGCTCCAGAGCACCCGCGAAGCCATGTCTTTTGACGAGGAAGAATAAGATTTTTGTTTAAATGATTCACTATAAGGAGTAAGTTTTCTTACTCCTTTTTTTCTAAAAACCGGGTCCTGTTAAGGCTTTCATAAAGTAGCTGATTCCTTATATTTGCCCGCTTATTCGTAGTTATTTTGTAAAATGAACTGGATGAAAAATGGTTTGCTGGTATGGAATCTGGCCCTGACCCTGGGTTGTGGCTATTTGCTTTTTGCGCATTTTACCGGAAAGAAGCCGGGTAGCTCATTAACCGATGCCGCGCGTGCTGGTAAAACTGATGGAGCGGATCAAGGGACTTTTAAAATTGCCTATTTTGAAATGGACTCCCTGGCCTCCAATTTTGATATGGTGAAAGAACTGAAATCGGAGATGCTGAAACGCGAAGAGTCGATCAATGGGGAAATGGAAAGGCTTTCCAAGAATCTGCAGCAGAAGTTTAATTACTATCAGCAGCAGGCCAGTTCCGGTGCCCTGAATCAGGAACAGTCCGAGGAAGCCAGCCGGGTAATGAAGAATATGGATGATGAGATGAAGAACCGGAAACAGGCCCTGGATTCGGAGTACAGTGATTTTGTGATGCGTCGTCAGAATGAAATCAAATCAAAAATCGAAACGTTCCTGAAGGAATACAATAAGACAAAGGACTATTCTTATATCGTCTCGTACGAGCAGGGTCTTTTTTATTACAAGGACACCGCGTATAATATCACTGCGGATGTGATCAGGGGGCTGAATGACAGCTACAAGACGAAAAAGAACTAAAATGGAGAAAGCCCCGTCAGGGGCTTTTTTGTATCCTTTTTTTCAACAGAAATATTGCTTTATTTTGGACTATGGTTGACTTCAAAAAACTCTTTGCCGGCTTTTCATCCCTGCTGGTGGGTATTATCGGTGGTGTGATGCGGTATACCTTTATGGGGGGAAAGGGGGACCAGAGTTAACCGGAGGCCCCGGTGCCCGTTGTAACCCTTCAGCATAAGGAATACCGGATTGGAGGTGCCGGAAATGTAGCCCTTAACTGCAGGTCCCTGGATGCACGTGCAACGCTTTTGACGGTGACTGGTGATGATGCCGATGCTCAGATACTGAAAAGGCTCTTTGATGAGAAGGGGATAGATACTTCCTATATGCTTTCCAGTGCCGGACGGATCACCACCAATAAAATGCGGATCATCAGCCGCAGTCAGCAGATGATGCGGCTCGATGCAGAAATAACCAGCGATCTGGATGCCCATGAAGAAACCCTGTTCCTGCAGCAGGTGTCGGATTACCTGGCAAAAGAAAAACCGCAGGTTATCATCCTTGAGGATTATAACAAAGGGGTACTTACTGCGGAAGTGATCAGGCAGGTGATTGCCTGGTGTAAAGAAAAAAACATTATGGTCGCGGTGGATCCCAAACGCCGTAATTTCTTTTCTTATGCCGGCGTAGATATATTCAAACCCAACCTGAAAGAAGTAAAAGAAGCCTTGAACTTTAATGCTGAGGGTATAAATGAAACAGTACTTCATTCCCTTCACCAGGAACTGAGCCGGCAACTGCATCATGGAATTTCATTGATCACGCTTTCTGAGAAGGGGGTTTTTTACCAGCAGGGGGATTCGGGACATATCATCTCTTCCCATATCCGGAATATTGCCGATGTATCCGGCGCAGGAGATACGGTAATTGCAGTGGCATCACTGGTGTATGCGGTTACAAAGGATGCAAAGCTGATGGCCGAAACGGCAAATATTGCCGGGGGACTCGTTTGTGAAAAAGTGGGTACAGCGGCGATCAATAAGGAAAAATTGCTCCACGAGTGTGAGTTGCTGCTTCGTTAAGAGTTCCCTTTATTCATTTCTTCTGTACTCTTCTTCAGGAGGGCTTCAAAATTCATCAGCAATTCAAAGGCGAGTTTGGCCAGTACAAATATCAGGATGAATACTTTCCCGGCCCCGAGGCTCAGGAACATACTGCCGAGAATCACGGTAAATTGCTGTACGAAAATTCTCCCATAAGGCATAAACATAATCAGCATCATGGGTTGCTTTTTAAAATCCCCGTTGAGCAGGAAGGGGATGAAACTCTTTGCTAAATAACCAATGATAAAAGCCAGCAACATGTACCCGATCTCCTGATTGATATAGGTATACCAGTTGAAGAAGAAATGGAACATCCCGCTGCCCGGTGGTGATATTTTTGCCGTCTCAGCAAAAATAGAGGTCTGAACCAGGGCAAAAAGGCCAAAGTGCACGATGAAGAAAAAGATAAAAAAGAAACCACTCATCTTAGTCACCGTGCCATTGTTAGCCCATTCATCCTTTCCCTTTGCAATCGTACAGACCAGCAGTTTTAATACGGTCATTATTCCCACGATCATGGTTTCCATGGCATAAACCGTAAAGGCTTCGGTCGGATGCCAGCCCAGGAACCATACGCCGTACACAGGCAATAGGTTGGCAGCGATTATTAAAGTGTCAGATGGAGTTAGTTTTCTGGTGAACATGTTGTCCTGTGTTTCGGGTACAAAATACCTAATTTCGTCAGGACTTTAATACCCAATAACACGTATGTCCAAATACGCCATTGTCATTCACGGAGGAGCGGGAACCATCCTCCCTTCGGCCATGACCCCCGAACTGGAACAATCCTATAAGGCGGCCCTGAAAGACGCTTTAGACGCTGGTTATGACTGCCTTGAAAAAGGTGGTCATTCACTGGAAGCGGTGAAGGCAGCCGTGCTGTCGCTGGAGGATTGTATCCTCTTTAATGCCGGGCGCGGTTCTGTATTTGCTAAAGACGGTAGCCAGGAAATGGATGCTTCCATTATGGATGGTGCTACCCTGATGGCCGGTGCAGTGGCGGCCGTGCGGAATATCCGTAACCCGGTGGAACTTGCGTATACCATCATGACCAAAAGCCAGCATGTGATGCTGAATGGAAAAGGGGCCCAGGATTTTGCAAAAGCCCATGGATTGAAAACGGAGCCGGATGAATATTTTTACTCAGCTTTCCGACATGAGCAATGGAAGCAGATGCAGGATACCGATGAGACAGCATTGGATCATGCTGTCTCATTTGCGGATAAGTCCCCCTTCACTGGCGTTTCTGAGGATAAAAAATTTGGCACAGTAGGCGCAGTAGCGGTAGACCAGCATGGTAATATTGCTGCCGCCACCAGCACCGGGGGCATGACGAATAAACAATGGGGAAGGGTAGGAGATAGCCCGATCATCGGGGCGGGTACCTATGCCAATAATAAAACATGTGCGATCAGTTGCACCGGGCATGGTGAGCCTTTTATCCGGGCGGTGACGGCTTATGATGTCAGTTGCCTCATGGAGTACAAAGGACTCGGTCTGCAGGAAGCGATGCATATAGTCGTGCATGATAAATTAATGAAGATCGATGGAGAGGGAGGAATGATCGGGGTGGATGCTCAAGGTAATACAGCCATGGTCTTTAACAGTGAAGGCATGTATCGGGGCCGGAAAGATAGTAATGGGTTGATTGAAACACTTATCTATAAATAATAGTTCTGCCGTTTCCCTACATTTGCGCCCATGAAAAAATATGCGATCATAGTAGCTGGCGGATCAGGAACAAGAATGGGAGGAAGTCTTCCCAAACAATTTATGCTGCTCAGGGATAAGCCGGTGCTTTATTATACACTGAAGACATTTATTGAATCATTCGAAGACCTGCAGGTGATCCTGGTATTGCCGGTGGAGTATACCGATATGGGACAGGAAATCATTGATGCTTTTTTTGATAAAGAAAGGATCCGCATTACAGCCGGTGGCGATACCCGTTTCCAGTCGGTGAAAAACGGCCTGGCGCTGGTGGAAGAGGAGTCGGTGGTGTTTGTACATGACGGGGTACGCTGCCTGCTGACCAGTGACCTGATTCACCGTTGTTACCAGCAGGCGGTGGAGACCGGATCGGCCATACCGGCCATTCCTTCCAAAGACAGCATCCGCTTAGTCACCGAAGACGGCAATGCCGCGTTTGACCGCAACCGGGTGATGCTGATCCAGACGCCCCAGACCTTTCACAGTAAAATTATTGTTCCAGCCTTCCAGATTGATTACAAGGATAAATTCACCGATGAAGCCACGGTGGTGGAAGCCTATGGTATCAAAGTGTCACTGGTGGAAGGAGAAGAAACGAATATCAAAATCACCCGTCCGGTAGACCTGCTGCTGGCAGAACAGATCCTCGCCGAAAGAGAATCCTGATTTATTTTTTTAACCACTTTAGATAAAAGGGAAGCCGGTTGGTCTTAAACGCCGGATAGATTTCCTGTGTGGCTCCGAAGCTGCTGTAGAAGAAAGCCAGGTTGCGGATATCCGATCCTTCAAAATCAAGAATCAGGTCTTGTCCCGTATGATCGGCTATAAAGGCGTCAATCAGCGCATGGGAGGCGCCAATCGTTTTTCCATTGGGGTGATTGCCCACAAGTATATAATAGGCCCTGTTATGCGAAAAGAAAAAAACACAGGAAGCAATCATTTCTCCCTGTAAGGATATGCCATAGGTGATTGCTCTATTCTCCACCTTCAGTTTTTTATAGAGTTCCCGGAAGCGCCCGATATTTTCTTCCACATTTTTATCATGCAGGTGCATCTGGGTGGAGGCGAGGCTGATCACGGTTTCCACATCAAAATCCTTCACTACCCGGCAACCCGCCTGTTTTGCTTTTTTAATATTGCGGCGGATATTTTCCCGGTATCCGTTATATAACGCTTCGTAAGGTTTATTCAGGTTCAGTAAATAATTCTCCCGTAGCATTACCTCTTCTTCTTTGACTGCTTTTGTATTGCCGCTATTGAGGTATATATCAATATATCGAAAATGACCGGGGATCGCCTCCAGGAAGGTCTGTACATCATCACTGCCAAAAACACCAAGCTGGGCAGCCAGGAAGGGTTGGTACAAATACCGGATACCGTATTTACTGTTCCAGGTCAGCGGCATCACCGCTTCATAATCATTGTACACCAGTGCATCCCAGTTATTGGCCATACCATCCAGGTAAGCAGCATACGCGTAAATGCGGCCGTTAGGTGCCTGGCGGATACACTGATCCCATTTGGTGGTATCAATTTGTGCCCTCGTTAAATATTGTATCGTGTTCCCTTGGTTCATCAGAAATCAAGATTGCGGTCGATTTTGCGGAAACTGAAATTGGAGATGTCAATACTGAAAGAAATCTTTTTCCAGAAACGGTCTTTTTTGGCAATCGTGGACTGGAAATAATCTTTATAAACATTGCTGTATAGCAGGGGGATATAAATATTCACCGTTTCTTTCAGCAGGGGTATCTGTAAGCCTGCATCAAAAAGGAAACGATCTGTAGTGGCGTCTGTTTCCCAGGCACCGGCCTGGGTGCCGATATCGAAGAATAGCTTCAGCGGGATTTTTACGGGTAATATACTAAGCGGATTTATTGAATTAGGTATCGTGGTACTGAAGTTGGCCGCGAACAGCCAGTTGTCGGTACGTCCCACTTTTTCGGCCAACAGATCCGTCCTGACTTTAAAGGCGCCGTCTCTTTCCATGATCTGCTGACTGGCAGCTCCTTCAAATTCATTCCGCCCAATAAAGTAATCACTGTAGGTATAATCTTCGTAACCGTTTGCCCCGGTCATGTTCAGGTGATAGCGATCTGTGGCAAATTGTTTGCTGAAGGTTTTGGTACCGGTATAAAAAAACTTGCCGGCAAATACCCGTAGATGGAGTCCGCCTTCTTTGGCATAATTAAAGAAGTACTTACCGGTAAATGCTGTACGCAGAAAATCCTTTCCCTGCTCGATTTTCAGTTCACCACGGTAGGGGTATAGTACCCGGTTATTTTCCACGACGAATTTAAACTGGTTCAACACCCGGTCTGTAGTATTGGTGCGGACTTTAAGTATATCAGTAGTATCCGGACCAATGATAATAGTATCCCGGTAAAACACCAGGTTTTCTTCACTGATCAGGAATGTTTTAAACTGGAGATAGCGGTTAATGGAAGAACGGGGTTTCTTTTCAGCCAGCGTTAGCCGTAACCCAGGCACCCATTTGGTATAACGTAAAAACGGATCAAGCTGATCACTCGACAGGAAACGATCCCCTCCATCAAAATAATCTCCAGTAAAACTGGCGCCACTGATACCAATATCCACTTTGCGGAAGACTGATTTAGGGTAACTGCTGTAATTGACAAAACCGATTCCGTTCAGTGATTTACTATTCAGTCCATACAGTGGTATCAGCAGAAACTGGAATTTGTTGGGTGGAAAGCGAAGATTGGTGAGCATCGCACCCACCATCAGTTTATCATAATTATTCAGACCGAAGGCCGGCAGTGCGGTGATCACTGATTTTTTGGTGGAGAGTTTACCACTGACCATATTCGGGGCAATGGAAAACGGATGCTGGAAAGCAATGCCTTTTTTCCGGATACCAGGTAGGTTTCCTTTTTTATCCAACATGGCAAAAGCACTATCCAGGTTTTTACCACTGCTTATTTCCAGGGCTTTTTTCAGATCAGCCGGTTGCGGATGTTTGAATTGCCATTGGGTGAAATAAGCCTGCATAGCTTTTTGGAAAATTTCAGTGCCCATTTCTTTTTCCAGCCATTCCATCCATTTAGCTGTTTTATAATAGGCGATCAACGCATAATTCGTTTCGGTAAAATCGGCTGAAGCGGTAGCAATGGGCTGGTCTTTTTTTTCAGCCTCCATGGTTTCCAGCAATCCCTGTTCAGCGCCATTTGATTTTCCGTGTTGTTTTCCCTGCTGGTATTTGTTTTCATAAAAGGAGTTGATCCCTTCATCCATCCAGGGATGGTTGCGTTCATTGCTCGCCAGCATACCATAAAACCAATTGTGACCGATTTCATGGGCAATGGTATAATCCAGGTCACGGGGTGTGTCAGAAGGAGAAAGGACCGTTATCGTCGGATACTCCATGCCCCCGCCAAAACTCGCCGGTCCCTGTACCACACTTACAACAGAGTATGGATATTCTCCCACCAATGCAGAATAATGACGGGTGGCTTCCTTGGCAAAGGATACACTGTTATTCCATATATCTTTCTCAACTGGTGTGTAATAACTGTACACATCAATGATACGACCGGAAGCCAGCCGGCAGGTATCGGTATTTACCATAAACCGCTTATCGGCAAACCAGGCAAAGTCATGAACATTGTTTTGTTTATAGGTCAGGATCTTGATTTCCTTATCAGAATCAGGAAACCACTGGTAAGTAGTCTTTACCTGTCCGCCGGTGGTTTTGGTTTTTTGTTTAATAGGTTCCCAGGCAAAATTGCTCCTGGTTTTCAGCCATGCTTTTTCTTCTGCATTTTGCAGTTCACCGGTGGCCGCCACCACATAGTTTTTCGGGACGGTGATCATTACGTTGAAATTGCCAAACTCACTGTAAAATTCACCCTGGTCCAGGTAGGGCATCGGGTGCCAGCCTTCCATGTCATACACCGCAGGTTTGGGATACCATTGGGTGGCCTGGTAGCTTTGTCCATCATGTCCGCCCCGGGAGAAATTATAAGGCAGCTTAACATGGAAGGGGGTGCTGATGGTAATTTTTTGTCCGGGTGCCAGCGGGGCAGGTAAAACCAGTTT
>CAZYTV010000205.1:0-8170 GCA_964650455.1 uncultured Chitinophaga sp.
TATTCACAGAGGCGGGATGGATCTTTTATTCCCGCATCATGAAAGTGAAATTGCCCAGAGTACCATCTGCAATCATACCGCCCCGGTTCGTTACTGGATTCATAATAATATGATCACCATTAATGGCCGGAAGATGGGTAAGAGCTATAATAATGTCATCAAACTGACTGAACTGTTCAGCGGTGATAACCCCATCCTCGAAAAAGCCTATCACCCGATGACAGTGCGTTTCTTCATCCTGCAGACGCACTACCGCAGCACACTCGACTTCAGCAATGAAGCCCTGCAGGCATCGGAGAAAGGACTGAAGCGGTTATGGGATGCCTATGAACACCTGGGCAAACTGACCCGTGAGGCCGGGGATGGCGAGGCGGGTGATGTTGAACTGGAAACCAAAGTAGTGAAGCTGCTGAAGGAATTTGATGCATTCATGAATGATGATTTCAGCACCGCCAAAGTACTGGCCAATATGTTTGAGATCGTACCGGTGATCAATTCCATGAAAGATAAACTCATTCCGGTCACTGCTTTATCCGAAGAGACCTTCCTGTTTCTCCAGAACCGGTTCAGGACCTGGCTGGAAGATATCATGGGACTGAAAGGCGTGAGTGAAGCCGACAACAGCAAACTCCAGGGCGTAATGCAACTGCTGATTGATATCCGCAAGGAAGCCAAGAGCCGCAAGGATTTTGTCACTTCCGACAAGATCCGTAACCAGTTGGCGGAGATGGGGATATTGCTGAAGGATGAGAAGGGCGGAGAGATGTCGTGGGAAGTTAGTAGTTAGGAGATAGTAGTTAGTAGTCAGGACATCTGTTGACTTAGTGGCTATTGTTGGATATTGCTGTAATAGTACAGGAGTACAATAAATGAAAACCTGCCTGCCGGCAAAGGCAGGTTGAGCATTGAGCGTTGAATATTGAGCATTTCTTTCCTTAGTTATGAAATGTTCAATATTCAACAACCAATTTTCAATTTTCAGTAGTTGAACCCCTTCAGGGTTGCGATTCACTACTATACCCCGAACCCCGGGTTTCACCCGGGGCTATTAATAGTTCAACCCCTTCGGGGTTATTTTATTTTCAAAGTTATATTGATGAGAAAACGAAACATTCGCCCCGACATGTCCGCCGTAGCGATGCGAAGGCGGAAGGGGTGATACTATTATAGCACAAAAATCATTGGTGACTCCCGGAGTCCCGAAGGGGTGATACAATCAATGAACAATATGCTTCAAATTACTACATCATTAATTTTTTTCTGAAAGCAAAGGTTGTAGTTTTATAGCCATTATAATTTTCAAATATTTTCAACGTATCACCGGATACACCCAGCCTTCCAAAAACAGTTGCAGTATCTCTATCCGGAAATTTGACTGAAAAGGTGTCTTTTTTTAACCAAGAAGGATAGACCATGCCTTCTTCGTAATAAGTAATAGAATCCTTTTTGATTTCCCAAACAGCATCACCCGTCACACCTCCCCACTTACCACTAATAACATTCCAGAGCGAGTCACTGAATTGCTTATCAGGGTCAGCTGGTTGATTCTTGTTGGAACAGCCAACAAAACATACTTGCAGAAAAACGATGGGAAAAAGTATACGCATTAGTTCCGGATAGCTGTTTTTTCTTCCATGAAAACAATATCAAACACATGGTCCAAAGACAGACGATTTTCTGACTACTAACTACGAACTACTATCTACCGACTCCTACATATTCAGTCCCCCGCACACGCTGATCGTCTGCCCCGTCACATAGGAGCCCAGGTCGCTGGCGAGGAATAAGGTCACGTTCGCGATATCTTCTGCTGTTGCAAAACGTCCGAGGGGAATACCGGCTTTATATTTATCGGCGCCTTCGCCTTCTTTGAGGTAACTGGTCATATCGGTTTCGACAAAACCGGGGGCAATGGCGTTGCAACGGATATTGCGGCTGCCCAGCTCTTTGGCCACTGATTTGGTAAAGCCGATGATGCCTGCTTTGGAAGCGGCATAACTGGACTGACCGGCATTACCGATTTCACCGATAATGGAACTCATATTGATGATCACGCCGGACTTAGCTTTCATCATGGGGCGGATCACCTGCTTGGTCATATAGAAGACACCGTTCAGGTTCACCTGGATCACATCATTCCAGCTTTCGGGTGTCATGCGCAGCAGTAAATTATCTTTAGAGATGCCTGCGTTGTTCACGCAGATATCAACGGTACCAAATTCTTTCAATACATCATTCACAAAGGCTTCGCATTGGGCAAAATCACCGGCATTGCTTTTATAGGCTTTGGCTTTCACCCCCATGGCGGTCAGCTTTGTTTCGAGGGCAGCGGCTTTCTCCGCACTGCTGTCACTTACATACGTAAAGGCCACATGGGCGCCCTGTTCAGCAAACTTTATCGCAATCCCTTCCCCGATACCACGGGCAGCGCCGGTTACAATAGCGACTTTTCCTTCCAGTAATTTCATAAACGGTAATTTAATATTTAACAAAAGAAAGAAAATTATGGCAAACCAGCCGCTCATTTTTCCATATACACATAATAGATGACCCCGTTCTTATCATCGCTGATAAAAAAGGAATGATCATCCCACTGGAACACATCACAGGGGCGGCCAAAGCGCTTGTCTTCAGTCCTGCCCTGCAGGAACCCGGAGACAATTTCGCGGTACGTCCCATTGGGCAGCATCTGCACCACGGCATTACCCCGCTGCCGCCACACACTGGTACTTCCATGCAGGGCGGTGATAAAGCTGTTGTTCAGTACCGGGTCTTTGAATCCGCTGAAATACGCAAACCCCAGTGGCGCTGAATGGGCTTTGATGGCCCATTTACTAAGGGGCGGGCGTTTGACCCAGGCAGGCTTCAGGGAATCTTTGAAATCCTTATCGGCAATGATCTGTTTTTTATACTGGTAATAATAAGGCCAGCCATAAAACGCATCTTTCTCAATCTTCATCAATTGCTCTTCGGGCTGGTCCGGCCCCCGGTTATCACGACCCATATTGGTGGCCCAGAGTTCATGGCTGATCCAGTGCAGTCCGACTGCATTACGCAGTCCCCGGGCATAATAACGCTGGTTTTTCCCATCGGGATCCATTTCCACAATGCTGGCACGGATCTCTTCCTTCTCCACGCAGGCGTCGCAACTGCTGCCCACACTGACATAGAGTTTATTGTTGTGAAAAGCAAGGCTCCGGGTCAGGTGCCAGCCGCCATATTTATAGCTTAATCCATAATCCGGAAATGAGGTAATTTGTTTACCGGCAGATGATGGCTGCTTATCCCCGGCCTTATAAGAAAAGTAAGTCAGTTTGCCCGTTTCGGCCACATAGATAAAATGTTCCCCGTTCACAGTATAGAATGCCACCTGGTTGGGATTATGGAGGTCCTGCATATAGGTGATCACATTATCAAATGACTTTGTTACCGGGTTCCAGCCATCCAGGATATAGATCTTTCCTTTTTTATTATCCGTCCTGTCGAACATATCGGTTACGAATAAGCGCCCGTCCGGGCTTTTGGCAAAAAAACGGGGGCGCTTCAATCCTTCACAGGCTGCTTTGATTTTAAATGGCTCGAGTACTTTGAGTGTAAAACGGATATTGCCTTCCAGTTGTATGGACTGATCTTTGAGTTTAACCGGTGTTTGGCTGTACAGTTGAAGGGTTGCCGGCAGGAACAGCAGCAAAACGCCCTTTTTCAAAAAATGCATAGCATGGTTTATTGTATGTGGAGGATCTCTTCGAGGTATTTGCGTTCGTTGCTCAGTCGTGGTACTTTATGTTGCCCGCCGAGCTTGCCTTTACTGTGCAGCCATTCGGCAAAAACACCTTTGCGCAGGGCATGTACCACCGGCAAGCCCAGGGCAATACTTTTATAGCGTTTGGCTTCGTAATCACTGTTGATACTTTTCAGGGCCGAATCCAGTTCAGCCGTAAATGCTTCCAGGCTGTCGGGGTCTTTTTCAAATTCAATCAGCCATTCATGTGCCCCGTTGGCCGAAGCAGAAAAATAAACAGGAGCGGCCGTATAATCATTCACTTCGGCACCTGTTTTGGCACAGGCCGCGGCAATGGCTTTATCCGAATTATCCACGATCACTTCTTCACCGAATGCATTGATGTAATGTTTAAGACGGCCGGATACTTTAACCCGGTATGGGCGGATGGATGTAAACTGCACTGTATCTCCCACCAGGTAGCGCCAGAGTCCGCCATTGGTGCTGATCACCAGCGCATAGTTTTGTCCCAGTTCCACATCCTGCAGTCCCATGGTCTGTGGATTAGCTTTACCATATTCACTCACCGGCATGAATTCCATAAAAATGCCATGATCGGTGAACAGCAGCATGCCTTCCTGGCCGGGAACATCCTGCGCGGCAAAAAAGCCTTCGCTGGCATTGTACATTTCCAGGTAGTTGATGTCTTTGCCGATAATCTGTCTGAACTGATCACGGTAAGGAGTAAACGAAACTCCGCCATGCAGATACAGTTCCAGGGAAGGCCAGACTTCGCTCATATTCTGCTTGCCGGTTATTTCCAGGATCCGCTTGAACAGGACCAGGGTCCAGGTGGGCACCCCGGAGATGGATGTCACATTTTCATGAATCGTACTTTCCGCCAGCTTTTCGATCTTGCTTTCCCATTCATCCATCAGGGCAATACTGAGATCAGGGGTACGGAGCCAGTGACCCCAGAATGGTGAATTCTGCAGCAATACGGCACTCAGGTCCCCGTACTGCGCATCATTATTCATGGGATTGATATTATGACTGCCCCCGATCACCAGGCCTTTACCGGTGAGCAGGTTGGAATCCGGGTTAAACTGGTAATATAAACTCAGCACATCCTTCGAAGCTTTATAGTGTCCGTCCTGCAGGCTTTCTTCACTGATCGGGATAAACTTGCTTTTATCACTGGTGGTGCCGCTGCTCTTGGCAAACCAGTAGATCGGTGTATTCCATAATATATTCTGCTCCCCCTGCATGATCCGCTCGATATAAGGTTTAATATCGTCGTATTCATGAATGGGAACAGCCTCTTTGAAGGCTTTGACATTAAAAAGACTGGAAAAATTATACTTCCGTCCAAACTCGGTATACTGGGCGGAGGTAACCAGGTCCTGCAGTACTTCACGCTGGGCATCCAGTGGATTTTGTTTCCAGGCATCGATACGCCATAGACGTAAACGGGCAAGCGAGGATATGGCAGGACTGAGGAAATTCATTACAGGGCAAGATAAAATTATTTGCCTGAATACACGCGATATATCCGGTATAAAAGAGGGCTGGCCTGTTTATTTCACAGCTTTCCCGTCCGGTGTGGCGGAATGCCTGTAGAGTTGCGGGCTGTAATAAAAAAAGAGGCGGAACGTATGATTCCGGTCAAACTCATAACCTGATCTTTTTTGCTGATAGACCCGCATATAACCCATATCAAAACTCAGGTCGGGCCGGAGCTGTTCGCGGATACCGATAAAAAACCGGTTCTGATCAAATGTATTGTAAACAATTTCCTTCCCGGACTGCAGGCAGACTTCATTGGCCAGCGCCAGGGCGGGGAGTTTTTTATTTTTAAATACAGGAATGGTAAAACTGAGCAGGTAACGGACCCTGTCGGTAAAACGAAGCTGACCGGTAAACGCGTCATTGACAATTTTCTGCTGCCAGCGCTGTTCATTCCGGAGCCGCTGCAGGATCGCTACATTTTTCCATTTTGAACTCAATTGCACCTGCTGATAGATCCGGTTCTCATGAGCAATCGTATGCCAGTCCTTGGTGCCGGGATAACCCCAGAAATGTCCATAACCTGCCGCTACTGACAGATTTTTATCAACACTGTATTGGAAACCGGCACGGGCAAAATAAAAATTATTGTCCGCCAAGAAATGATTGCGTCTTGTGTGTACATCAGCAATAATGCCCCATTGCGGTGAAATTTTCAGGGTACTGTTTACAGAAAACCAGGATTGATACTGGGTATTGACCTGTTTAGTTTGTGCCTGTAACGGGTAATCACCCGGAAGTATAATCAGCAGGATCATCAGCAGCCCGATTCGCTGACCGGTAAATCGTCGCTCTTCCATGCCTCAAAGATAAATTTCAGGGCCAGTCCGGAGTATGATCACTGTTATAACAAAAAGAGGAAAAAGCTGATTTATATCTGCTAACAGTTGTTATAGGCGATTCGTATCTGATCGGCAATTTTCTGCTTAACCGCTTCATTTGTAAAGGAATGCCGGATGCCTTCGAGATTGCATACCAGGAAATGGCTTTTCTCCCAGTGGAATACCTCCTGCAGTTTATTGTATTCTCCGCTCAGTGTTACAGGGGTTACCGTGCGTGCATCGGTATTGATGCTCATGGATACACCGTGCCGGTAAATTTTATCCGCCGTATGTTCTTCGATCGCCGGAAAAATATTTGTCTGGATATTGCTGGTCGGGCAAACTTCAAGGTGAATGTCTTTTTTAACTAAATGATCCAGCAGCCGCTCATCTTCCGCGCTGCGTACACCATGCCCGATACGGGTGGGGTGCAAATGTTCCAGTGTTTCCCACACACTCTCCGGTCCTTTGGCTTCACCGGCATGGCAGGTACAGGGGATACCATTGTCTTTTGCATATTGAAATGCTTTCACATGTGCTGCCACCGGGTAACCTGCTTCATCGCCGGCCATATCGAATGCCAGCACATTAGTCCCTTTGAACTGCTGCACCAGTTGCACGGTTTCCACACTTTGCGCTTCGGTGTAATTACGCAGGGTGCAAAGGATCAGTCCGCCTTCCATTCCTGTCAAAGTCTTGCCTTCAGTAAAAGCGGCATTCACGATTTCAACCACTTCCACAGGGGTCAATCCTTTCGCCAGGTGCAGCAGCGGGGCAAAACGGATTTCCGCATAGATGACATGGTCCGCTTTCAGTTGTTCAAACAAATCCAGCATGACCAGCCTCAATTGTTCTTTTGTCTGCATCAGCTCAAATCCCTTGACGGCCCGGGTGAGATAATCCACGAGGTCGGTACAACGGACGGGGGCTATAAAGGAGTGGCAATAATCCTCATAGGAAATGGAGGGGTCCAGTTGCTGCACCACTTTATAACTGAGACTGCAGTCGAGGTGCAGGTGCAGTTCTATTTTCGGGAGATGACGATAATCTGTAACAAACATAAAACGAATAACAAATAAACGAATTAATCAGGAAAGCAGGAAGAGTTTAGTGGTTTGTTGTTTGGGGTTTAGCGGACGAGGCTGATAAGAGGATCAGTCTTTTTGCGCCTTGAGATAAAGCAGGATTGTGTTCAGGTCACTATACACACTCCGGTTGTCTGTCATCAGTTGTTCACATTTCTCTGTAATATCTTCATCGCCCGTTTCTGCTGCAAAAGTTAAAAGTGAAGCTTTAAGTTCAGTCAGGAATTTTGAATAGTCATCCAGTCCAAGGTCTGACACTTCATGCTCATTATGCAAACCGGTAACGGCCCGGCCAACTCCCCGTTGAATAGCAGCATTTGAGTCTTCAATTTTTTCAGACCAGCGAATTGCACTTTCGACAGACTGTATAACGGAATCAAGAGATAATTTCTTTTCACCCCTGGCTTCCTCATGAAGCCAGTCTTTCCTTTTCAATTCAAAATTCCGTCCGAGATACAACTTCCTCACCTGTTCATCATCGGCGAGTTCCTCGGCAGTGCCATGTTTAAAGATCTTCCCTTCGATCAGCAGGTAGGCCCGGTCGCAGATAGATAATGTTTCGGTTACATTATGGTCGGTGATCAGGATCCCGATATTTTTGTATTTCAGTTTGGCAACGATGGCCTGGATGTCTTCTACTGCAATCGGATCGATACCGGCAAAGGGTTCATCGAGCAGGATGAATTTGGGGTCAACGGATAAGGCCCTGGCTATCTCGGTTCTTCTTCTTTCCCCGCCGCTCAAAACATCCCCGTTGCTTTTGCGTACATGTTGCAGGCGGAATTCATTTAACAAGGATTCCAGTTTGGCTTTTTGTTCTTTTTTCGGCAGTTTGGTCATTTCCAGCACGGCTGAAATATTATCCTCCACACTCAGTTTACGGAAAACCGTTGCTTCCTGAGGCAGGTAGCCGATCCACATCTGCTCCTTTTTGTAAATGGCCAGGACCGTGATATCCTGGTCCTTCAGGTAACATT
>CAZYTV010000206.1:0-5835 GCA_964650455.1 uncultured Chitinophaga sp.
GGAAGGTGAGGGGTGTGGAGATTGATGTGTTTTGGGTGTGGTCGTTTTGTAACCACAGCGCATGAAGGTTAAGGTGTATGCCTTTGGCACTGGGCTGGTCACTGCTCTCCAGTCGCTCCAGGCTGGTTTCGGTGGTGCCGGAAGAGGCGGTGAGCATCAGGGCACTTTTTGAAAACTGTCCTTCATCAATTACAGAGCTGATAAAAGAAGTGATATCAAAACTGTAATAGGTTTGTTCGCCATAGAGGTGATCGATTACCAGGTTCCCGGTCAGCGTATATTGTCCAGTTGCATCTGTGATTTGTGTAATCAGGGCATTGCTTTCATCGGTGCTGTAGATACTGAGAGCGGGTGGCAGCAGATAGGGATAACTATAGGTTCCCGGAGCAGGACGCAGTATCAGTTCAGCCTTCATCACTTTTACATAGGGGTGCAACTCTTTCAGAGATAAAAGATCCGGAATACTTATTTTGATCATCGTCCCGAGATTGCTGTGCAAAAAAGCTTTGTGCTGGGTGAGGGCAGATGCTTTTAGTTGTTTTTTATATTCGGTGAATACAGAGATGGGACTGAATTGACGGTCAGTCTTCAGTGAATTAAACTGCCGGTTTGTATTTACCCTGAAATTCAGTTTCTTTTCCTGGAAGGGGGTGCCGTTGATCCGGTAATCCATACGTATTATCATGCTATCGGAGGGGATACTGAAGTAACAAAGGGTATTGGTCAGGTTAGAATCCACACCGATCCGGAATCCTTTGATATATTTAATAAACTCAGCCTGGCTTTGTATTTCCGGCGCATTGGTTTTCATTTTTTGAAAAAGGGCCAGGCCGAATGCATCATTCAGCCGTATGCTGATCAGGGAATCACGGCTCGGTCTTACTATCAAAGTACGGGAGCCAAGTGGAGAGGGGTTATAACTGAACTTCCGGGGATAATAATACCGGGTATCCTCATCTTCATTGCTGATATTTTCGGTGAGCTCATTCACCAAAATATGCATGGGCAGGGTGGTATCTCCGTAGTAACTGCTGTTGGGTTTAAGGACCAGTACCAGCGAATCGAAAAGTACGGACTGACTTTTCAGCGGATTATCTTCCGGCAGCAGGATCTCTGTATACCCAGCAGCTTCTGTATTGCCAAACCAGTTGTCGCGGTGATAACCGACACTCCAACTGCTATGACCGGAGGTGATAAATGAATCAATTTTATAGGTAGACAGGGATACCGTGTAATTGCCATAATAGGTAATTGACGGATCCGTCCCATCGTCTTCATCCTGAAAACTGATATCTGTTTTTGTGCATCCTCCCAGCAAAAAAGCCAGGAAGACAGTTAGTATGGTGTAGCGGAATAATTGCATTGATAAAATTTTTAAAGAGGACTGAACCGTCTGCTGCAGTAGTACTGGTCTTGCTGCTGTATGCCCTGATGAATGCTGCTTCCGGATCTGTATGTACTGCGTCCGGTTCAGTCCTGAAGTACCGGCTGGTTAACCCTGACCAATAAAGATCGTTGACATCTTTTTTGCCGGTACGGGATCAGGCCCTCCTTTGCCTGTATATAAAGATTAATTGTCGTCATCATCCTGTTCGGCTGTGGGATAGAATTCCCAGAGATCGTCAAACCGGTAACTGCTGTTATTGCCGGTTACAATAAATCCACGGCTGTCAACAGTAAAAGAAACTAATCCTTCGCGGGCTGTACCTTCAAAGCCTGTTTTTTCCAGCCAGGAATCATTGCTGATATTATATTCCCAGGTACTGGCAATGATGCCGCTGCGGCTGCCGCTGTTCAGATAGGCTTTATCACCCATTAAAAAAATGCTGGCATTACTGCGTTTGATATTGTCATCGTAATCGTCATCAAAGCTGTCGTCCGTCACATCATTGATTTTCCGCAGTTCAGTCCAACTATTGGCCGTCGCATCGTAGTACCAGAAATCATTGAGGTATGTGCCATTATTCAGTCCGGTGACGATAAAAGCTTTATTATTATGAACAAAGGCCACTGCTTCACTCCGTTTGGATCCGGTAAGACTGGCCACCTGGGTCCAGGTATTGGTGCCCGGGTCATATTTCCACATATCTTTCAGGTAGTTGCCATCATAGCCGGTACCTACATATCCTTTTGTATCGATTGCAAATGCAACCGCATTATAACGGGCCGTACCACCGAAATCCGCAATACGGGTCCAGGTATTGGCAGACGGATTAAATTCCCAGAAATCTTTCAGTTTGTTATCATTCTCATCATAACCGGTGCCTACATAACCTTTACCATTCACAGCAAAAGCCACAGCGGAGTTACGGGCAGTGCCCGGGAAATCGGCAATACGTAACCAGGTGCCGGTACTTTGTTCAAAGGACCAGAAATCATTCAACCGTTCAGTGCCATCGAATCCGCCACCCACATACACTTTAGATCCGATCGTAAAGCACACGGCTTCCGTGCGGCCCACACCTTCAAATTCGGAACGTCTCACCCAGTTGCCCACCAGGTCATCATCACTGGAGGTGTCTTTTTCACAGGAGGAAAATCCGAAGAGCAGCATACTGCCCAGCATTAACGGGGTTACCAACTTCGTATTCAGGAAATGCAGTGTAGTCTTCATACTTATATACAATTTTTAAATGGGATATTTTGTTTGAGACTGTAATCTGCATTGCAATGGCGGTAAGAAAATGTTAATGGGATTGGTCAGGGCAATTTGGGGGGTGAAGCGGACCAAATCCAGTCTGTAGTCAGTAGTTCGTAGTCTGTAGTCCACCTTTTCGCAGAAAAGGTGGGGTTATGAGATGCCGGTTATATTGCAACTACGGCCTAAACGGGGATTTCTTTTAAATCATGTCCGTTCAAAGTCTGTAAATCTGTATAAATGGTCTGAAAATAGAGAAACAAAGCAATAGTCAAAATTACCGTATTTTTACTAAACGATTATTTTTCTCCCCTGGAGCCAACTCACCGGTGAAACTACTACGACACAAAGAACGCTTAGGTTATTTAAAAAATTTAGAATGAAAACAAGTGATAAATTTCTGCCAATCGGCCGTAAATTAAACATATTTCTTGCCGACGACGATAAAGCTGATTGCCTTCTTTTTAAAGAAGCGTTAGAGGAATTACCGGTATCTGCAAAGCTAACAACCTTTGAAAATGGTGAACAGCTTGTGGAACGGCTTAATTCTAAGCCGTATAAACTTCCTGATGTTCTTTTCCTCGACCTTAATATGCCGCGAAAAAACGGTTTCGTCGCTTTAGGAGAAATAAAACGCAATACTGAACTGGACAGGCTTCCTGT
Organism: uncultured Chitinophaga sp.; assembly: GCA_964650455.1. Taxonomy (GTDB): domain Bacteria; phylum Bacteroidota; class Bacteroidia; order Chitinophagales; family Chitinophagaceae; genus JJ008. The sequence continues at coordinate 3,302 of CAZYTV010000206.1, forward strand.
AATCATATTTTCCACTGCTCTTGAAGAAAAAAAGGTGAAACAGGTTTACAGAGATGCCGCTCATTATTATATCCGAAAACCTGCTGAGTTTTCGCAACTAAAGAAATTAATTTATGAAGCGCTTGTACTTATAACTCAGGAAAATACTTCACTGCCCGAAAAGGAAAATTTTATACTCACAGGAGATTTAAAATTAATACCAAGTGACATCAAATCCCCCCAAAAAAAATCGCCCCAGAAAAATAATTAAATCTGCTCATCCTTTTCCTGTAGTGGGTATCGGGGCTTCAGCGGGTGGGTTGGATGCGTTTAAAAAGTTGCTCAAAGCCATACCCGAAGATTCAGGAATGGCATTTGTGCTCGTGCAGCATTTAGCTCCTAACCACGAAAGTTTGTTGCCGGAAATACTGCAAAAAGTTACGGACCTTCCTGTTTTAACGATTACGGATGATATTAAAGTAGAGCCCAATCATATTTATGTCATCCCAAGCAACAAACTGATGGTTGCAACGGAGGGTGTTTTACTACTTACTCCCCGTGACTCAAAAAGAAAAAATGAACGGAACCTGCCCATTGATCTTTTCTTTACTTCGCTGGCTGAAGTACATCAGTCACATGCAATCGGGGTGGTTTTATCCGGCACAGCAACCGACGGTACGCTGGGTTTAAAAGCTATTAAGGATCATGGGGGCATCACTTTTGCCCAGGATGAAGCATCTGCAGCATATGACGGAATGCCACACAGTGCCGTGCAGGCAGGGGTCGTGGATTTTATTTTGCCACCCGATAAAATACCTGAAAAATTATTAGCCGTAACTAAGATCATTAATACGGGAGTGTATACCGGGCAAAACCTGCCACTGGAAGATGATGAGGTGTTTAAACAGATTATTTCTTTGCTGCGTATCCGGAAAGGAACCGATTTTACTTATTACAAACAAACTACCATCCGCAGAAGGATTCTCCGGAGGATGGCGATAAACAAAAACGAAGAACCAGCCGGTTATCTCAAATATTTAAGAGAAAATAAACAGGAACTGGATGTTTTATACCAGGATCTTTTAATTCCGGTAACCTCTTTTTTCCGTGATCGTAAAAGCTTTGATACTTTAAGTGAAATTGTGTTTCCGCTCATTAGTAAAAATAAACAAGCCAGCGAAACCATCCGTATATGGGTAGCGGGGTGCAGCACAGGGGAGGAAGCATACTCCATTGCTATTTGCTTTCAGGAATTTTTTAGTATCCATTCTGCAAAGGGTACAGATATAAAAGTGCAGGTATTTGCTACCGATTTAAGTGAACCGGCTATTGCAAAAGCACGGTTGGGTATATACACCAGGTTGGAATTAACGGGGATAACAGAACAGCGGCTGAATGAATTTTTTACAAAAACAAATGGCAGCTATCAGGTGAACAGGCAGATAAGAGATATGTGTGTATTTGCATGTCATAACTTTCTGAAGGACCCGCCTTTCGGGAAAATGGATCTGATAAGCTGCCGGAATGTACTGATTTATATGGAGCCCTATTTGCAAAAAAAGGCGCTTACTACTTTTCATTATTCTTTGAATCCAAGAGGGTTTTTACTGCTCGGTAAATCTGAAACAACGAATGGTGTTCCCGACCTTTTTGCCTCTGCTGCAAAAAATGAAAAATTATATACCCGTAAAGATGTGTTCAACAGATTTATTCATGTGGCCAGCCGGCGTACTGAACTAAATCTCAATCTCAGCAATGACAACCCCAAAGATGTAAATATGCGTTCCGATTTTCAGAAAACTGCTGATGATATTATTCTCAGCAAATATACTCCGGCAGGAGTGGTGGTAAATGAGGCAATGGATATTGTACAGTTTCGAGGCAGCACCAGTAATTATTTGGAACAGACCTCAGGTAAGCCAAGCCATAATTTATTAGTAATGGCAAAACACGGACTGGCTTTTGAGCTACGCAGCATTTTGCACAAAGCTAAAAAAGAAAAAAAACCGGTTATTAAAGAAAATATCCCGGTGCAGGTAAATGGGAACCTGATCAATATTACCATCGAAGCCATTCCGCTGCCAAACACTATTGATGCACATTATTTAATTCTCTTCCACGAAAGTAATTTATCCGGCAATAAACTTGTATCTGCAATTAATAAAAAAGTAACGGTAAAAGCAAAAGCGGATGAGAAGGATCTTCGTATTCTTCAATTAGAACAGGAGCTTACGCAAACCCGCGAAGACATGCGCAGTATTACTGAAGATCAGGAAGCTGCCAACGAAGAACTGCAAAGTGCCAACGAAGAATTATTAAGTGGCAGTGAAGAACTGCAAAGTCTGAATGAAGAGCTTGAAACCAGCAAGGAAGAGCTTCAAAGTACCAATGAAGAGCTGACTGTTGTAAATCAGGAAATGATCAGTTTGAATGAACAGGTAGCTGCAGCGAGAAATTACGCTGAATCCATTGTGGCTAACATTCGTGAACCCCTGCTGGTGCTGGATAAAAACCTGCGCATAAAAACGGCTAATAAATCTTTTTATAACACATTC
>CAZYTV010000206.1:5845-8163 GCA_964650455.1 uncultured Chitinophaga sp.
GAAACGGAAGGAGTACTGATTTATGACCTGGGCAATAAACAATGGGACATACCCGAATTACGGACTTTACTGGAAAAGATTCTTCCGGAGAAATCAATTTTTAACGATTTTGAAGTGAAGCATACCTTTCCCCAAATCGGGGAGTTAATCATGTTGTTGAATGCCCGTGAGGTGATCAGTAAAAGGAATTCAGAGAAATTAATTCTTTTATCAATACAGGATATTACAGAACGTAAAAAGGCGCATCTGAAAGTGGAAGAAAGCGAACATCGTTATCACAATATGATTTATTCTTCTCCATCAATGATTGGGATTTTTAAAGGGGAGGATATGGTCATCGAAATAGCTAATGATGCCATTCTGGATTCATGGGGAAAGGGTAAGGATATAATCGGGAAATCCATTTTTTCTGTACTGCCTGAAATAATATTTCAAGGCTTTGATAAGCTTTTGTTGAACGTATTTAAAACCGGTAAGCCTTTCCATTCTTTTGAGACGCCTGTCAGGTTGCTTCGTCATGGCAAGGAAGAATTAATCTATTATTCATTCGTATATCAGCCCCAGCGCAATGTAAATGGTGAAGTAGAAGGAGTTGCGGTAATAGCCAATGAAGTGACTCCACAGGCGATATTAAATATTAAAATTAAGGAAAGTGAAGAAAATTTCAGACAACTGGCGGAGTTAGTGCCGCAGAAAATCTCCAAAGCAGATGCATCTGGTAATTTCTTTTTTTATAACCAAAACTGGATTACTTATTCAGGAATGAGTCTGGATTCATTAAAGGATAACGGGTGGTCGAAAATTATGCATCCTGATGAATTGGAAGAGGTAACTAAACGCTGGCAACACTCCATCAAAACGGGCAAAGATTTTGAGATGGAATTGCGGTTATTGAATAAAAGGGGGGAGTATAAATGGCACCTGAGCCGTGCTTTTGCCGTGAAGGATGATAATGGGAAAATTGTAAAATGGCTCGGAGCCGCCACTGAAATTCAGGAACAGATGGAGCTGAGAGAAGCGCTGGAGAATGCGGTAAAGGAAAGAACCAATGAATTATCAGCGGCCAACGCTTCGTTGTTGGATAAAAACAAAGAACTTCAGAAGATGAATAAGGAACTGGAGTCCTTCGCTTATGTATCAAGCCATGACTTACAGGAACCTTTAAGAAAAATACAAACATTTGCAGGCAGAATACTGGATAGCGAAAATGAAAAACTGACCGGTAATGGAAAAAAATATTTCAGGATTATGCAGGAATCCGCCAGTCGTATGCAAACGCTGATCGAGGACCTGCTTACCTTTTCCGGCTTAAGTACTGCAGAAAGAAAGTTTGAGATCCACGACCTTAAAGAAATTATTGAAAAAGTTAAAACAGAACTTAAAGAAACTATTGATTTAAAACATGCAACTATAGAAGTGGATGAATTATGCCCGGTAAACATTATTGTGTTTCAATTTCACCAACTGATGCAAAATCTGATCAGCAATTCTCTCAAGTTCTCAAGACCCAACCACCCGCTACATATAGCTGTAAAGAGCAGGTTAGTTGATGGAAGTAAATTAAAAAAGCATCAACTTTCATCCCAAATAAAATACTGCCATATTTCTGTGACAGATAATGGTATAGGCTTTGAAAAAAAATTTTACGGAAAAATATTTGAAGTATTTCAAAAACTACATAGTAAAGATGAATATGCCGGAACAGGTATTGGCCTTGCCATTGTAAAAAAAATTGTTGCCAACCACAATGGTCTTATTACAGTTACCAGCAAATTAAATAAGGGAACAACATTCGATATTTATATTCCCGCTGGCTAAACGTACACTAAGTGAAATATACAGGGTTAGGGATTTTTCCTGCTGAGGAGAATGAACGTGGCTGTTTTCTTTGCAAAGAGGCTTCCGGGAAAATCATATTACCCGGTTAAATTTCAATTTTGGTTCAGTATCAACGTCCCCTGTTTGAGTGCATGTTTGACATTCCGATGGAGAATTTATAGAACTGGGCCAGGGGAGGCTGCTTTGTTACTCTTATTTCAAAAATGAGGTTTGGAGGTTTTATTTCTGTTTCTCTTTTAAGCGAGGTATTTGAATAGGGTTATATAGCATTGAAAATCAATTAGTTTAAAAAGGAGCTAATTTTTTACTTTTTGGAAAATTAAAATGAAAGCCTGTTCTTTAAGTTTTTTGTGCGTGGACTGTTTTAGCCCGGAGAAATATAAATTCTGTACCTGCCAATTATCTGATCAGGCACAGGAATTTGCCTTTTGATGCTTTTTTGCGTTCTTGTTTCTTTGGTTCTTGTCATTTACCAAAAA
>CAZYTV010000207.1:0-8099 GCA_964650455.1 uncultured Chitinophaga sp.
TGACAGGGGGTTAAGGAAATTGGCCGCCGGAACAAACAGTATTGTATTGCCCCAGGGTATTCCTTTCTTTACACCTGCTGATACGTTACAATCAAATATCCTGTTTACCTCACAGTGGGATAATTATCCCAGGCAGGCCATCGTTCCCTTAACAGGAAATGCATCGCATGCTTATTTACTAATGGCGGGATCGACCAATCCGATGCAGAGCCGGATGGTTAACGGGATGGTTATAATTTCCTATACCGATAATACCGCAGATACATTATTGCTGAAAAATCCTGAAAGCTGGTGGCCTATTGAGCAGGATTATAAGGATGATGGATTTGCCTTTACCATTGATGCGGCAAGGCCGGTACGTATTCACTTAAAGACCGGTAAAATTGTATCTGACTATGATCAATCAATTGCAGGGTATAATGGTAAAATGATTGATGGGGGAGCGGCTACGGTTTTGGATCTTCCACTGAATAAATCAAAGACCCTGAAAGAATTAATATTACAAACGATAACCAATGATGTGGTGATCGGGTTGATGAGTTTGACCTTAATCAGATAATGAGTATGAAAAAAATAGTGTCTTCTTTACTTGCAATTTTCTGTGTGGCATCGGTTGTTGCCCAATCAGACAGTGTCTGGCTCTTTTCCTATTTTAAAAATAACGGGCAGGACGGACTTCATTTCGCGGCCAGCACCGATGGATTGAAATGGACTGCCTTGCGGAATGACAGTTCCTTTCTACGTCCTACAGTGTCGAAAGACAAACTGATGCGGGACCCCTGTATCATCCGCGGACAGGACGGTAAGTTTCATATGGTCTGGACCGTGAGCTGGAACGATCGGGGCATTGGCTATGCCAGTTCCACCGACCTGGTACACTGGAGCGAACAGCAGTTTATTCCTGTAATGATGCACGAAGATTCGGCCCGTAACTGCTGGGCGCCGGAGATCACCTGGGATAAAAAGAAAAAGCAATACATGATCTACTGGGCCACCACGATACGGGGCAAATATCCCGAAGATCCCAAGGTGGAAAGCGGCTATAATCACCGGATGTATTATGTGACCACAAAAGATTTTAAAGGCTTCAGTAAAACGTCGGTGCTGTATGATAAAGGATTCAATGTGATTGATGCCAGTATTGTTCCCGTGGGTAAGAAATATGTGATGTTCCTCAAAGACGAAACCCGTACTCCCCCGCAGAAAAATATCCGGTTGGCAATCAGTAAAAAGCTGACCAAAGGGTATTCCGGACCGTCCGCCCCCATCACCGGTAATTACTGGGCTGAAGGGCCTACCGTTTTATATAAAGACGGCCGCTGGATCGTGTATTTCGATAAATACCGTGATCATAAATATGGAGCCGTAAGTTCAGCGGACCTGATCAACTGGACGGATATTTCGGAGCAGATCAGCATCCCCGCCGGACTAAGGCATGGTACTATCTTCCGGGTCAGTAAGGAAGAATTCCGTGTCATGCCGAGATGACTGCCGTTGTCATGGTGAGCTTGCCGAACCATGAACCAAGCAAAGGGCACTCTCATAGTCGCCCTTCGACAACCCTTCGACAGGCTCCCACCTTCGCTTCGCTACGGTCGGCAGGCAGGGTGACAGCCGGTGCCGTTGTCATGGTGAGCGTGTCGCCCTTCGACAAGCTCAGGGTGACAACGGGCAGTCACCCTTCTTACCGGGCAAGCAACCGGAGCCCTTGTCATGGTGAGCGTGTCGAACCATGAACCAACCAAAGAGCTCTCTCTTAGTTGCCCCTCGGCAACCCTTCGACAACCCTTCGGCAAGCTCCCACCTTCCCTTCGCTACGGTCGGCAGGCAGGGTGACAACTACGGCCCCCTCTCTTACTGGGAACGAAGCCGGTGTCCTTGTCATGGTGAGTTTATCGAACCATGAACCAAGCAAAGACCACTCGCTTCCTCACCCTTCGACAAGCTCAGGGTGACAGCCGGTGCCGTTGTCATGGTGAGCGTGTCGCCCTTCGACAAGCTCAGGGTGACAACGGGCAGTCACCCTTCTTACCGGGCAAGCAACCGGAGCCCTTGTCATGGTGAGCTTGCCGAACCATGAACCAACCAAAGAAAATTCCCCCGCGACGGTTATTTTTTCAATTGATCTTTTCCCGATATTTCAGCGATTTCTTATTTAAACCTTTTTTATGAAAAACGGACACAATTACTATGTCTACATAGTGCAGTGTTCCGATGGCATGTACTATACAGGGGTCACCAACGATGTAGAACGCAGGCTATGGGAACACAATACCGGTTTTAATATTGACTGCTTTACCTATAAGCGAAGACCGGTAGTACTAAAGTATGAAGAGCATTTCACAAACATTAACAATGCAATTGCCTGGGAAAAGCAAATAAAAGTCTGGTCCAGGAAGAAAAAAGAGGCTTTGTTTGAAAGAAACTGGAAGTTGATTTCTGAACTGGCAAAGTCAAAAGGTGGAAATGTGCAAAAGTGAGGGTTTTTGTTATGATGAACTAGTGCTCTTGTCATGGTGAGCTTGCCGAACGATGAGAAGCGAGAAGCACTTTTTTATTCGCCACCCTTCGACAAGCTCCCACCTTCGCTTCGCTACGGTCGGCAGGCAGGGTGACACCGAGCTACACCCTTCGTTCCGGGAAAAGAGCCGGTGCCGTTGTCATGGTGAGCGTGTCGAACCATGAACCAAGCAAAGGGCACTCCCGTACTCACCCTTCGACACGCTCAGGGTGACAGCCGGAGCCCTTGTCATGGTGAGTTTATCGAACCATGAGCTTGTCGAACCATGACCAACCAAACGCAGGACGCAACAGGATGCAAGCCCGGGGTTCTTGGCCTACTTTACTGCTCTAATTGCTTGTTGCTATGCTGCGCTTTTGCCTGTTCTCCTGCCTGCTTTTATTACTGATTCCTTCCGTGGGCATTTCCCAGCTCTCCATCGCTGATATTTTTTCTGATAATATGGTGTTGCAACGCGATAAGATCGTTCCTGTCTGGGGCAAGGCCAGTCCGGGGCTAACCGTCACGTTAAAGTTCGCAGGACAAGAGAAAAAGACTACTGCCGGAAACGATGGCAAATGGGCCGTTGCGCTTTCTCCGTTAACTGTATCGTCTTCACCCGCTACATTACAAGTGTCCACCGTTAATCAATCCCTTGAACTCCGGAATATTTTAGTCGGCGATGTATGGCTGTGTACCGGCCAGAGCAATATGGAATACACATTCGACCGGGCACTGAAAAAATATGCAGCTCCCGGTACAGGACCGGATCTGGCAGCACAGGAACTGAAAGCCACCGATAAATTGCTTTCGGTAAGGTATATTTATATCGAGCGTACGCATAATAAATTCCCGGCCCTTCCCACCAAGGGCTGGATAACAGCCACGGATACCACCCTCCGCTATGTGAGTGCGATCGGTTATTTTTTCGCGAAAGAAATATTCCTGAAAACTGGTGTGCCCATCGGGATTATTTCTTCCAGTTGGGGTGGTACCCGGATAGAACAATGGACGGCCCCCGAAGCGTATAAGCGTTCCTCCATCCTGAGTAAACAAATGGTATCGGATACATTTAAGATTGATGGCATGCGGCCCGGACAGATGTATAAAGGAATGATCTCGCCATTCGCTGGCCTGGCCATAAAAGGGGTATGCTGGTACCAGGGAGAAAGTAACTGTATGATCGAAGACCAGGATACCTATGTAGAGAAGATGCGGGTATTTGAAGATAGCTGGCGTGACGTATTTAAAGATGATGACCTGCCTTTTTACACCGTGCAGATCGCCCCTTATCTTTATTCTTCCCGCAAAGATCCGAAACAACATTCACCTGAATTATTACCCCGCTTCTGGGAAGCACAAACCCGTTGCCTTAAGCTGCACCGCACTTATATGGTGGTCACCACCGACCTCGTGGATAACCTGAAAGATATTCACCCTTCTTATAAATGGGTTATCGGGCAACGAATGGCTGCACAGGCACTGGCGGTGGAGTATGGTAAGACGGAGCCGGTAGTATTTCACCCGGCTTTGTTTAAAATAAAGAAGAGCGGACGGAAAATGCTGGTCAGTTTTTCGAATACCGGCGGCGACCTCCGTACTTCCGATTCAAAACCGGTTAGTTGGTTCAGCATTGCCGGCAAGGATAAAAAATTTGTGCCTGCTGTTGTAAAGATTTCAGGAGACGCGCTGGTTATTACAGGAGCAAAACTGAAAAAACCAAAATACATCCGCTTTGCCTGGGATGAAACCGCAAGACCCAACCTGGTGAATGCCGCTGGATTACCGGTCATTCCATTCCGGACTGATAAATAAAATCATTATGATAAAGAGAACTATCCTGTTACTGATTGTCTTTACAGCCTGTCATTGGTCTGCCATTACACAGGTCACCGCACCTGCCTGGACGACCAAAGTAGGTGCAAAATCATTTCCCGCAGGAAAAAAAGTATTTACTGTAAATGACTTTGGTGCGGTGAGCGATACGGGCGTTGTCAGTACTAAATCCATCCAGGCGGCTATCGATAAGTGTGCAGCCGCCGGTGGTGGAATTGTGAAATTCCTGCCCGGCACTTATGTAAGCGGCAGTCTTTTTATCAAGGATAATGTACACCTGAAAATCGATAAGGGGGTGACCTTGCTGGGATCGGTGAATTTTGACGATTATCCCGATATGTACTCCCGGATCGCCGGCATCGAAACCACCTGGCCGGCAGCCCTGCTGAATTTCCTGAATGTAAAAAATGCAGCCCTCACCGGCGAAGGCGTGGTGAATGCCCGCGGCAAATTCTGCTGGGACAAATACTGGGCCATGCGGAAAGAGTATGATAAAAAAGGGCTGCGCTGGATTGTGGATTATGATGCGAAAAGAGTACGCACTGTATTGGTACAGTCTTCCACTCATGTTACTATTCGTCAGCTTACTTTTAAAAATGCCGGTTTCTGGACCATCCAGTTGCTCTACTCTTCTTACCTCACTGTTGATGGAGTGGTGATCCGAAATAATGAAGATGGCAGTGGGCCCAGCACCGATGGAATTGATGTGGATTCCAGTAGCTGGACACTGATCGAGAATTGCGATATTGATTGTAATGATGATAATTTCTGTCTCAAAGCCGGCCGTGACTGGGATGGCCTGCGGGTGAATAAACCCACCGAATATGTGGTGATCCGGAAATCCATTGCCCGCAGGGGAGCCGGATTGGTCACCCTCGGCAGTGAAACATCAGGAAGTATCCGTCATATCTATTGTACTGACTTAACCGCAAAACATACCGATAACGGGCTCCGTATTAAATCAGCCACGACCCGCGGGGGGATGGTAGAGGATGTTTATTTCGTGAACTCGGTACTGGATTCAGTACGCGTGGCCTACCAGTTCAACCTCAACTGGTACCCGGCCTACAGTTACAGCGAACTTCCGGCCGGTTATCATATCGATTCTGTTCCGCAACATTGGAAAGCGATGCTGCAGAAAGTTACACCGGTTGAAAAGGGGATACCCCAGACCCGTAATTTTTATATCAATAATGTAAAGATCACCCATGCCCAGAAGGCTTTTGAAGTGAACGGTCTCAGCCAGTCCAGGATACGCAATTTCAACTTTAATAATTCCTACATTTCAGCAGCTACCCTGGGGGAAATGATTTTTGCCGAAGACTGGAACTTTAAGAACTTCCGTCTCGTCATTGAAAAGAAAGAGGAAGAAAAAAAGAAACCTACCGGAGGTATTGAGGAGCAGGAACGTCTTAAAGGATAATCACCCGCAATATGTATAAAATAAGTTTGTGTTTGCTGGCCCTGCTACTGAGTGTCAGCAGCTTGACCGCCCAACGGAAAATGGAATACCTGGACCGCGGGCTCATCGCCATGCCCGACCGGATGGGACATTTGTTTTTGAGCTGGCGTTTACTGGGTACCGAAGATCCTGCTACCACCTTTAATGTTTACCGTACTACGGGAGGCAAAACGGTGAAACTAACACAACAACCGGTTGAAGTCAGCACTTCCTTTATGGACAATACGGCAGACCTGAACCAGGAAAACCGCTATACCGTAAAAACGGTGTTGAAACAAAAGGAAGAAAAAAACGGTGCTTCCTGTACCATAACAGCAAATCCAAAACCCTATTTATCGATTCCATTGCGGACACCGGCCGGTTATTCTGCCAATGATGCCAGTGCCGGGGATATGGATGGTGACGGGGTATATGAAATCGTTATTCATATGACCGGAAGGGGCAGGGATAATTCGCAAAGAGGAATTACGGATCCTCCCATTTTCCAGTGTTATAAACTGGACGGAACATTTCTCTGGGAAATCAACCTGGGAAAAAATATCCGCGAAGGGGCTCACTATACCCAGTTCATGGTTTTTGACCTGGACAGTGACGGCAAAGCCGAAATAGCGATGAAGACTGCTGATGGCTCAATTGACGGGAAAGGAACCGTGATTGGAGACAGCACCAAAGATTTCAGGAATGAGCAGGGCTATATATTATCGGGTCCCGAATACCTGACTGTATTTGACGGACAAACCGGCACTGAATTATCGACTGTTTTATATGATCCTCCGCGCTATCCAAACAATCTCTTTCCCGGCACCGAAGAACTGAAGTCGCTTTGGGGTGATGGATACGGCAACCGGGTGGATCGCTTCCTGGCCTGTATTGCTTACCTCGATGGCGTACATCCTTCATTGGTGATGTGCCGTGGCTATTATACCCGGACCGTACTGGCCGCCTGGGATTTAAAGAATAAGAAACTGGTGAAACGCTGGACCTTTGACAGCAATGATAAAGGCAATGGCAGGTATGCAGGACAGGGTAATCACAACCTTAGTGTAACCGATGTGGACGGAGATGGTAAAGATGAAATTGTATATGGGCAAATGACCGTGGATGATAATGGTACCGGACTTTACACCACCGGTATCGGTCATGCCGATGCCCTGCATGTAAGCGACCTGGATCCTTCACGTCCGGGACTGGAACTGTTCAGTATCCAGGAAAGATTCGGTGATGCCGGGGCGAATTTCCGGGATGCACGTACCGGTGAAGTGATCTGGAAAAAAGCTTCAGTAAAAGCAGGTGAAGATGGGGAAGGCCCGGGTCGTGCACTTGCCCTGGATATTGATCCCCGCTATGAAGGTTTTGAATGCTGGGTGGCCGGCGCCGGTATCCGGGGGATTTTTGATGCGAAGGGTAACCAGATCGCGGAAAGAACGCCTGCCTGTAATATGGGTATCTATTGGGATGGAGATCCGCTGAGTGACATACTCAATGGCGTGAATATCAGTAAATGGGACTATGACAGTGCCCGTACTGTAAAAATATTTGATGCAAGGGATGAAGGTTGTGCCAGCAATAACGGCACCAAGTCCAATCCCTGTCTCAGTGCCGACCTGCTCGGCGACTGGAGGGAAGAACTGATCTGCCGGACCACGGATAGTAAAGAGCTGCGGATATACAGTACTGTTATACCTACATCATTGAAACTGTACACCCTCATGCATAATCCCCAGTACCGCCTGAGTATTGCCTGGCAGAACGTGGCTTATAACCAGCCGCCGCATGTCAGTTATTTTCTTGGGCAAGGGATGAAAATGCCGGAGAAGCCATTGATCACGGTGATAAAAAAATAAAGGATGAAGAATAAACTGTTGTTTTTGTCCCTGCTGTTGGTGACTACCAGCTCCTTCCTGCTCCTCCCGCAGCGAAAACCGGTTGTTTATATTATTGGTGATTCTACAGTACGCAATACCAACCGCCCTCAATGCGGCTGGGGCGAAATGATCAGTGAATTCCTGGATACTTCCCGGATCAAAGTGAGCAACCAGGCCATGGCCGGCCGCAGTACCCGCACCTTTATTAAAGAGAAACGCTGGGAGAAAGTGATCAACTCCATTCAGCCAGGCGATTACCTGCTGATGCAGTTCGGGCATAACGAAGGCAGCAAACCCGATACTTCCAGGAGCGGATACCGGGGTGTGTTAAGAGGCACCGGCGAAGACAGTGTTTCGCTGAACTGGGGAGATACACTCACGGAAGTGGTACACAGCTACGGCTGGTATCTACGCAAATTTGTCCGCGAGGCAAAAG
>CAZYTV010000208.1:0-8029 GCA_964650455.1 uncultured Chitinophaga sp.
AACCGGCTACCTACAGCTTGGGAAGCTGTCGCTCTACCAGGTGAGCTACTTCCGCTATTAAGTTCCGTAGCTTTGCGAAGGAACATTTACAAATTTAAGACACGGGTCCCGAAAACTCAATTTTCTGGGCCAGCCAGCTTTCTTTAACCGGGACGATCCAGTTGTTTTCCAGTTCATCCTTAGTTTGAACCAGGTTATTAAAATACAAAGTATCGCAATTAATGAATCCGTTTTCAGCGGCATAAGCCAACTGGGAAAGAGGTAATAATTCTACTTTGTCCTTAATCACAAAGGCCAGTGTCAATCGATCAAACAGGCTTACTCCAAAGCGTTGTTCCAGTTCTTTTATCAGCCTGACAGAACTATCCGTACTGCATCCGCTGACACCGGTAGCCGTCTCATCTGCGAGCAAAACGATAAATTGCCCGAAAAACAAATAAGCTGCTCCTTTCACAGGGGTACCATGACTTAGCCAGCTTCCTGTAAACTGTTTCAGAATATCTTCGATTTCAAAGGCCTCATTCAGTGAAAAAAGCCGGTTACTTTGATAAACCCAAACCCTGGAACCGGGATGAAAATTACCCTCCAGCAGGTATTTATAATCCAATTTCATGCGGCTAAATTACAACCAATTTAGCGCACATGATACAACCTGGAAAAAATGAAAGTTGGCTGACTAACTGGCTCTATGAAGCATCCGAATGGAAACGTTTCACCAGGTGGGAGTTATTAAAGAAAGGTGGCCTTTCACTACTGCTTTATCTGCTGACTCCATTCCACTTGAACCGGGCTAAAGAAGTGAAAGTCAGCCAGAATCAGGTGATGATAAACGGTAGATCATACCTGTTTCATTCCGACAGCCGCGAATTGCAGACGGCTGATCTGTATGATAACGGGCAGATGCATATACTGGAAATATGTTATAAAGAAAATAAAAGATATGGGGTGATTCGCATTCCTGTTCCAAAAGGTAAACTGAAAGAGGCTATTATGCTTGAAAAGTTTTTACATGAAAAAAGTATTCCCTTTTTTGCATAATCAGATAACCTCCCCCCTAAATTCGCTTCCCGCTTTAGGCCTTTTTAATTTTTACTTTTGAATTTTGATTTTTTTTCGGTGTATTACTAAAATTATACCCGATCGTAAACCGGTAATTCTTCGTGCGGGTAAGACTATAACTTTCCAGGTTAAAATTGGTACCATAGGTAAACGTGCGGCGCTGCTGGTTGACAAACGGATCCACCGTACTCAGGGTAATGGTCATTTTCTTGTTGAATAAGCGACGCATGAGCCCCATGTTCATACTGGTATTCCAGCGGGCAAAGCCCTGGGCAGAGGCAAACCGGTTGATATTAAACCCGCCGTTGAAACTCCATAGATCGGTGGGATTGAAAATAAAATTCAGGTTGGAAGTAAACGAACCTCCGTCCCGGAAACGTCGTACTGTTTTATCAAAACTGCTGTACTTATTGTACGTATAACTCGAACTGAAATTCAGGCGCAGTTTTTTGGAAAGGGTAACCCCATTCCAGGTACTGACCTCCATTTCTCTTCTCCCACTGATATTCTCCCAGGTAATCTGGGTCTTGCCGTCCGGTAATAAAGTACGCACCTGGCTGAAAATATCTTCCACAATATTGTACCCGAATCCAAGATTGATAAAATATTTGGTCTTGGTACGGCCGATAATAAAATCAAGGTTATGGGCGGTGGAGGCTTCCAGTTCCGAGTTACCAAAACGGATATTATAATTATCCGAAAAATCAATTGTGGGATTCAGTTCACCGATACCCGGCCGGCGGATACTTCTCCGGTAGGCAAAAGTCAGGCTGAGCTTTTCGCGCCAGGTTTTATTGATATTGGCAAAAGGCAACCAGGTAATATAACTGTTCCTGACATCCTTATTCTGTTTCAGCAACTCAAACCAGATGGCGGTATGTTCAGCGGAACTCCCGGCTGTAATACTAAAGTCCTTCCCCAGTAATTGCCGGACAGATGCCCGCAAATTCCCGACCGTCTGGTGAAACCAGAAATTATTACTGAGCAGGTCCAGTTTCTCCATGGTGCCTTCCGGTTTCTTTTTGTAACTGGCATCAATCATCACATGATTATTGGACCGGTTATAGATCCCGCCTACAGAAATAAATGTCTTCTTGTTATCCATCATCCGGTCATAGTTCAGGTTCAGCATCTGACCGTTTACACGTGTGTTATTATTCTGACGTTGCATCGAATCCAATCCTGTAGAAGTATAATCCGGGTTGAAATACTGCTGGTAAAAATCCCGGTCATTCTCATTCCGGGAAAAATGATAACTGCTGATGACCCGCAGTACTTCACCGGGTTTACCCCGGTAAGTATAGGTAAGACTGGCATTCGGGCTGTAACCAACACCTTCACTCCGGATCTCCCGTTCGCTTAGTCTCCACAGTTCATTGAACCGGTTGATATTCCTGTACTCGGTATTATTATAACTCTCCACATCACTCTGATTATAATTCAGGGTCACATTCACGGAATGTTTCTTATTGAAATCATAATCCATGTTAAACCGGAAATTGGGACGGATGCTTTCACTCCGGTTTGTATTATTCGTATTAAAGAAATTAGAAGAATCGGCATAAATATTATTCCGGACAGAGTAACCGCTGCCACCATATTTATTATAACCTGATCCGGCATTGATACTGATGGAGAATCCCTGCTTCCGGTAATTAAAACTACCATTCAGCAAAAACTCACCGCGTGTACCTCCTGATAAGGAAAGACGACCGCTTTTACCGACACGGCCTTTCCGTGTTACAATATTGATTACCCCACCCTGTTCATTGGCATACTGGGGGGGCGGGTTGGTCATCACTTCTATTTTCTCCACTGAACTTCCCGGCATGGATTCCAGCAGATCCTGGAGCTGCTGCATATTTAAAGAAACGGGTTTATCGTCGATCAGGATTTTGGGTTCCTTGCCCCGTACCGATACTTTTCCATCCTGATCCCGGGTCACCAACGGCACCTGTGTCAGGAGTTCACTGACTGTACCCCCGGCTGCAAGTGCCGATTCCCCGGCATTGAAAGTAATATTTCCATCTTTGGACTGGATCAGTGGTTTCTCAGCATATATCACCACATCTTCCATCAGTTCAGTTGACTTGGGTTTAAGCGTTATATCAGCCATGTTGAAATCAAACCGGTCTGCCCGGAAATAAATACTATCGAGGGTTAATGGCTGTAAACCAACAAAACTGATGGAGAGTTTATAATAGCCAAAAACGATCCCGCTAAAACTAAACTGACCGGTCTTGTCCGTGAGCATCGCCCGGTTGGATAATGTATCTGAAAAAGAAATCAGGCGTACCGTAGCCCCTTCCAGGGCTTTACTCCGGCTGTCCATCACATTTCCGGTAAGTAAACCGGACACCGTTTTCACCTGCGCCGTGAGAGCAAGGCTGAACACAAATAACCCTAAAAGGAGGTGGAACCTTTTCAACATGAGTGATTAGACGATAAAGTTAGGTCGAACTTGCCTTCATGATGCCCCTTTTTACACAAAAGGCAAATACAAATATCTGTCTATCAGTAACTCAGAGAGTTATGACATCCTGTCACTTTCTCCCCGGATTTAGGTATATTTGCTCTTCAAAATCAGGCTTGAATGATTGATTTAATGACAGATAAGGTGCAGGACGAAGTAAGGCAGGGGGAAGCCTATGCCCCGTTTGCAAACGATCCCAATCAGTATAAAAAAAGATTCTATATCGAAAGCTATGGCTGCCAGATGAATTTTGCAGACAGCGAGGTGGTGGCTTCTATTTTAAACCAGGAAGGATTTGGTGCCACCCGTAACCTGGAGGAAGCCGATCTGATTTTCATCAATACCTGTTCGATCCGTGAAAAAGCAGAACAGACAGTCCGTAAACGACTGACCGAATTCCGTAAACTCAAGGAAAAGAAAAAAGGGATGCTGGTGGGTGTACTGGGTTGTATGGCAGAACGGTTGAAATCGAAGTTTATTGAAGAAGAGAAACTGGTGGATATCGTGGTAGGACCGGATGCGTACCGGGCTCTTCCCGACCTGGTGGCGGAAGCAGCCGGCGGACAAAAAGCCGTGAATGTATTATTAAGCCGGGATGAAACCTATGCGGATATTTCACCCGTCCGGCTGGACAGCAATGGGGTAAGCGGATTTGTGAGCATCATGCGCGGTTGTAATAATATGTGTTCTTTCTGTGTGGTTCCTTTTACCCGTGGCAGGGAAAGAAGCCGGGATACGGCCAGCATTATCAATGAATGCCGGGATTTATTGGAGAAAGGATACAGGGAGGTTACCCTGCTTGGCCAGAATGTGGACAGTTATTATTTCATGGAAGAAAAAAGCAACCGGGTCGTCACGTTCGCTAAACTGATGGAGGAAGTGGCGCAGATTTCTCCCTTACTCCGGGTACGTTTCTCCACCTCCCACCCTAAGGACATTACAGATGAAGTGTTACACGTGATGGCGAAATATGAGAACATCTGCAAGTATATCCATCTGCCGGTACAAAGTGGTTCCACCCGCATTCTGCAACTGATGAACCGGACATATACCCGCGAATGGTATATGGCCAAAGTAGACAGGATCCGGGAGATCATGCCCGATTGTGGGATATCTTCTGATATCATTGCCGGTTTCTGTACCGAAGAAGAAGAAGATCATCGTGATACGCTGGCTGTTATGGAATACAGCCGTTATGACATGAGCTATATGTTCTTTTACAGTGAGCGCCCGGGTACCCTGGCCCAGCGCCGGTACACAGATGATATACCCCTGGAGGTGAAGAAAAGAAGGTTGCAGGAAATAGTAGACCTGCAGGGCAGGCTTTCTTTTGAAAGCAATAAACAGGACCTGAATAAAACCTTTAAGGTGCTGATAGAAGGCAACAGCAAACGCAGTGACCAGGACTGGATGGGCAGGAGTTCACAGAATAAAGTGATCGTGTTCCCTAAAGAACAATACCCGCTGCAAAAAGGTGACTATGTAAACGTGCAGGTTACCGATTGCACCCAGGCCACACTGCTTGGGAAAATCATTATATAACATTTATAAGGCCCCGGGCCACGACTATGGATATTCAAAGTATTAAAAACCGTTTTGCGATTATCGGCAACTCCCCGGCACTGAACTATGCACTTCAGGTAGCTGTCCAGGTAGCTGCAACCGACCTGACCGTGCTGATCAATGGGGAAAGTGGTGTGGGTAAAGAAGTATTTTCACAGATCATACATTCTTTATCCGCCCGTAAGCATAATCCCTTCATTGCGGTCAACTGCGGTGCGATTCCGGAAGGCACGATCGATTCCGAATTATTTGGCCACGAAAAAGGTTCATTCACCGGGGCGGTGGATGCCC
Organism: uncultured Chitinophaga sp.; assembly: GCA_964650455.1. GTDB lineage: Bacteria > Bacteroidota > Bacteroidia > Chitinophagales > Chitinophagaceae > JJ008. The sequence continues at coordinate 5,387 of CAZYTV010000208.1, forward strand.
GTAAAGGTTATTTTGAAACCGTAAACGGTGGGACCATTTTCCTCGATGAAATCGGTGAACTGCCGCTGGGTACACAAGCCCGTTTATTAAGAGTACTTGAAACAGGTGAGTTTATCCGGGTGGGTTCTTCCAAAGTACAGAAAACAGATGTGCGGGTTGTTGCCGCCACCAACCGGGATCTGCTTCAACAGGTACAAACAGGCAAATTCAGGGAAGATCTTTATTACCGCCTGAGTACGGTACCTATCCGCGTTCCGGCCCTGCATGACCGTCCCGAAGATATTCACCTGCTTTTCAGGAAATTCGCAACAGACTTCGCCAGCAAGTATAAAACCACTTCGGTACAACTGGACGATGAGGCAAAACAACTGTTAATAAATTATCCCTGGCCCGGAAATGTGCGGGAATTAAAGAATATTGCAGAACAAATTTCTGTTCTGAGTGAGGATAAACAGATCCGGGCAAAAGACCTAAGCAAATTCCTGCAACCTTATTCCAGTAATCGTTTACCAATACTGGCCTCCTCCTCGGCAACGGCAAATGGTCCGGAATTTGCCAATGAACGGGAGATTCTGTATAAGCTTTTCTTTGACATGAAAAAGGATGTGACCGAGTTAAAGCGGATGTTCCTCGATATGCTGCAAAACCCGGAACTCGTGGCACAGAACCCGCATATTCTGAATGAACTGAAGGATCTGCGTCATAGTGGCCAGGAGATGCTGCAGCCTATGCATCTGCCAGTATCCATGCAAACAGCCACTACGAATGCGCAACCGGTGTTGATGAATAATGATATCCATGATCATGTGGAAGTGGAAGAAAGCCTGAATATCATGGACAAGGAAAAAGAACTGATCATCAAAGCCCTGAAAAAACATAAGGGCAAACGTAAAGATGCCGCCCTCGACCTGGGTATCAGTGAAAGGACCCTTTACCGGAAATTAAAAGAATACGATATCGAAGAATAATGAAAAAACTTAATAAACTGGTCCCGCCCGGGATACTCATCCTGATTTTAGCCACTGCCCTTTTCAGCAGCAGCAGTTGTGGTATTTATCGTTTCTCGGATGCCGCCATCCCTGATTCGATCAAAACGATTAAAATCAACCTGCTGGAGAACAGGGCCTCCTATATCAACCCTTCTTTGAGTCCCCGTTTATCTGATAAACTGCGTCAGAAGATACTGTCACAAACCAAACTCTCACAAACTAATAATGACAATGCAGACTGGGAGATCAGCGGAACTATTACCCAATACTCATTCAGCACTTCCGCAATTACCGGGCAACAGGCTTCCAATAACCGTTTAACGGTAAGCATCTCCATCCTCCTGCAGGACCGTAAAGCAGATAAAACAGAGAAGCATGAAGTGAGCCGGAGTTTTGAGTTTAAAGGCGATCAGTCATTCCAGCAGGCCGAAACCAACCTGGCCGATGAAATGATCCGGACTCTTACTGATGATATATTCACTAAACTTTTTTCGAAATGGTAAGGAAGAGGCTTAGTTCTCTCTTTTCCGGAAACTACGATTAACTTAACTTGCAGGCATGAACGTCAGTATCAACCAATTGGTAAAATCCCTGCTGCAAAAGGAATCCCTGGAGCATTGCAGCCTGCCGGAACTGACTGCTTATGCAGAACGGAATCCTTATTTCGGGGCTGCACAATTACTGTTAGCTAAAAAACTCCAGACTGAATCCCCGGATCAATTTGAAGAACAATATCAAAAGACCCTGCTTTATTTTCATAACCCGCTTTGGGTGGAACATTTGCTGAATGATACCGGGGTGGCCGAGATGGAGAGGGTTAATGAGGTTGACAGGGTTGAAAAGGTTGACGAGGTTGAAAAGGAAGGCGAGGTTGACAGGGTTGAAAAGGTTGACGAGGTTGTCGAGGTTGAAAAGGAAGACGAGGTTGTCGAGGTTGAAAAGGAAGTCGAGGTTGACAAGGTTGAAAAGGAAGATTTAGTGGTCAAAGAGGTCATTATGGATCAGCTACCAGATGAGGAAAAGCTGGAGACTATTGAAATAACAAACCATTTGGCAGCACCGGTTATCGAGGCAGAAATTCCGGAATTACAGGTTAACCCGGTACCCGTTCCGGTTGAAGCCGTAAATCCAGCCAATGACCTGGTTTTTGAGCCTTTTCATACGGTCGACTATTTTGCCTCACAGGGAATCCGTTTTAAGGAAGAAGAGCGGCCTACTGATGAATTTGGCAAACAATTGAAGAGTTTTACGGACTGGTTGAAGACCCTTAAGCGTCTGCCTGCCATAGATTTGGCAAAGAATGTAAACCCCCAGGCTGAACGAAAAGTGGAACAGTTGGCTGGTCAGTCTATTACGGACCGGGAGATACTTACAGAAGCCATGGCTGAAGTATGGGAAAAACAGGGAAATACATTAAAAGCCATCGAGATATACAGGAAATTAAGTTTGCTCGAACCCGCTAAAAGTCCTTATTTTGCAGCGAAAATCGAAGGATTAAAGAAAAAAAACTGATATGACGACTTTATTTGTGATTCTTATTATTCTGGTTTCTGCGGTGCTTGGTCTCATTGTGCTGGTTCAGAATCCCAAAGGTGGCGGATTAGCCGGTAATGTGGCTGGTTTCAGTAACCAGTTAATGGGTGTAAAACAAACG
>CAZYTV010000209.1:0-8022 GCA_964650455.1 uncultured Chitinophaga sp.
AAACATAAAGGTCGGAAACACGAGGTCCGTGGGTGTAAACCCGTGCCAGGCCGCATGTTTCAGCGGCGCCCAGGTGCTGTCCCAGCTACCCGGGGTATTGACAATGATCATAAAAAAAACAGTCATGCCGCGTAGCACATCGAGGGCAAGAAAACGTTGGGAAACAGGCTGGCTCATAATCCGTATTATTTTTCGAATATAAAAAAACGGCGGGAGTAAAATAGTAACTAAAATCATCTTAATAATGACTACCTGCCAACTACTCCTTAGAAAGTCTTTGGAATTTGAATTTTGATACTTATTTGATGCTTGCTATTGGGTGCTTCTTTGGTTCTTGTATCTTGTATCCTGATGCTTATTTGGCATCTTGCCTGCCCGCCGTAGCTTTAGCGAAGGAGGAGTGTCTTGGCTTCTTGGTTCTTTTCCTTTGTAGTAACTTTATACCGTTCAATTACAGCTATTTCAATGTAACAAAAAATCGAACCATGAACAGAGAGCACCACATCAAGGAACTGGAAATGAAGATTGAGCGTATCCGGAAAGAACCTGTGAAAGGCTGGTTGGGAAAGATCAGCAAATCAATGAAGGTCCGGAAGATTGAAAAAAAGATACGGTCTTTACGGAAAGGAGATTAAATTTTTTACTTGCCTTACAACATTAAATACTAAGCCGCCCTTCGGGGCGGCTTAGTATTTAATGAGCAGAATGCAACTATCCGACTTCACAACTGTTTCAACTGAAACGGTTTCATTTCCCCCACATTTACTATCTTCCCCGTCCGACCGGGTCATCCGGGCGGGCTTTTTTAAACGATTGCTATGTTCAAATCAAAGATAGCCGGCATTGGTAAGTACCTGCCCGCCAATGTGGTTACGAATAAGGACCTGCTGAAATACATGGACACCAGTGACGAGTGGATCCAGGAACGGACGGGAATACAGGAACGTCACTATGCACACCGTACCGATGAAACCACCACCACCATGGCAGTGGAAGCCGCTAAAGTGGCGATTGAAAGAGCGGGTATAACGCCAATGGATATTGACTTCATCATCTTTGCCACCCTGAGTCCCGATTACTATTTTCCCGGCTGTGGTGTATTACTCCAACGGGCCTTGAAGATGAAGGAAATCGGCGCCCTCGATATCCGCAACCAGTGCAGTGGTTTTGTATATGCGCTGAGTGTGGGCGACCAGTTTATCAAAACAGGGATGTACAAAAATATCCTGATAGTCGGGGCCGAGAAACATTCCTTTGGCCTGGACTTCAGTACCCGGGGCCGGAATGTCTCCGTGATATTTGGCGATGGTGCCGGGGCTGTGGTATTACAACCCACCGAAAAAGAAAACCAGGGCATCCTCTCCACCCACCTGCATAGTGACGGGAACAGTGCTGAAATACTTGCGATGTATAACCCGGGCACCCATGCCAATCACTGGAGCGATCAGAAACTGGCCAGTTTTGATGAGGCCGAGATCGGGCAGATGTTTTTCAGTCATGCCATGATCGATGATGCCCAGGTATTCCCGAATATGGATGGACCCGCTGTATTTAAAGTTGCCGTGGAAAAATTCCCGGCTGTAATCAGGGAAGCACTGGAAGCAAACCACTTTACAACTGCCGATATCAATTTGCTCATTCCCCACCAGGCCAACCTGCGGATCAGTCAGTTTGTACAAAAGAAACTGCAGTTGCGGGATGACCAGGTGTATAACAATATCATGTACTATGGTAATACCACGGCAGCTTCTGTTCCCATTGCGCTTTGTGAGGCCTGGGAGAAAGGAAAAGTAAAGGACGGCGACCTGGTTTGCCTGGCCGCTTTTGGGAGTGGTTTTACCTGGGGCAGCGTGTTGTTAAATTGGTAACAGGGACGCAACTTTCACAGGCAATCAGCAGTCTTAACTTCTATATGAAAAAGATCATCTTCCTGTTTATCGCATCTTTATTCAGCCTGGCCATCTACGCCCAGCAAAGCTGGACGGTGAGCCACCAGAAAAAGACCATGTTGAAAAACGTGGAGGAAGATACAGAAGCGAATATCATTAAGATCAGAAAATCCACCTTATCGCTGAGCGGTTGCCTGACCATCAGTTTTAAAGTAAACGATGGAACCGTCATCCGGACGTTGATGGCAGACGACAGCAGCCGGGTGGGTATAAAAAGCTGGGAAAATGTAAAGAAGACTATTTCCATCACCAATGCCGATCTTAAAAAACTTTTCAATGGGCGGAATAAGATTGTGCTCTATTTTACTGAAATACCCAAAGATCCCGCTAAAGCAGCAGTGGTACGTATGCGGCCCCTGCATTTATGTACGCTTGTTTTAAAATGATTGGTGCTTCGGCAATGCTTCGACAATGCTTCGACAAGCTCAGCATGACAAGGGCACCGGCTGTCACCCTGAGCGTGTCGAAGGGCGGCAATGCTTCGACAAGCTCAGCATGACAATGGTTCGATAAACTCACCATGACAAGAGCACCGGCTCAGCATGACAACAGCGTACTCTTCCTTACTTTTGTAAGAATGGCCCGTCATATTCTTTATATTATTAATCCTATAGCGGGCACCCGGACCAAGAAGGACTTGCAGCAATTCATCGAAAAAAGAACGGCCGCAGCAGGTGTCACTTTCCGGGTATTCCCTTCTGTAGCCAGTGGCGACTACAGTTTCCTGTTACCAGTAATAACGGAAGAAGGTTTTACCGACATTGTTGTGGCTGGCGGCGATGGCACCATCAGCCAAGTGGTCAGCAGCCTGATGAAGACGAATCTGAATTTTGGCATCATTCCCTGCGGATCTGGCAACGGGCTGGCACTGGCAGCCGGCATTTCCCGCCAGCCTGAAAAGGCGCTGGATGTGGTATTGCATGGCAAAGCATCGCTGGTGGATGGGTTTACTGTAAACGGGCAATTTGCCTGTATGTTATCCGGTATTGGTTTTGACGCTAAAGTAGCACATGAATTTGCCCGACAGAAAGAAAGGGGTTTAAAAACTTATGCAAGCCTGGTCAGCAAAAATTTTTTAAACGCCGCTCCATATCCATTTCTCATTGAAAGCAATGGGCTTCGTTTCCAGGCAGATGCCTACTTTATAAGTATTGCCAACAGCAACCAGTTTGGCAATAATTTCACCATTGCCCCCAAAGCCCTGCTGGCCGATGGCTACCTGGATATTGTTATTGTCAAAAAATCCAGTAAACCCCTGCTGTTGTTTAATCTGATCAAACAGATACTGGCCGGCAAACTGATCAAAATGGAAAACTCGCTGAAACAGCCTGTCATTTATTTCCAGACTGAAAAAATCAGTATACAAAACACCGCATTGGCCCCGATGCATATTGATGGGGATCCGTCAGAAACGTCTGGAGAGATAAAAGTGGAAATATTAAAATCCTGTTTCAGGCTTATTCAGCCGGAGTAGGAATATGGGCAACCGGTGAGCCAAACAACTGCCTGATCCGGTCAAAATTCTTCTGGTTGTTTTCCGATTCAATGGAGTGCATGATATCTTTTGCCTCCCGCCTGGTCAGATGAAAATTCAATGCGGCCTTACTCTCTGAATTATCCGATTGGTATTGAAAAGCCACTTTATACAAGGGTGCACCCCTGGCCGTGGTAAAATAATCCAGCAAATCATTCTGCGAATATTCCATCATTTTAAACCAGTTGTGCTGCAGGAGCAGAAAGGGTTTGGTGGCATGATCGGTAATATCGTCGGAGAGATAGGGCGTTTCCCACCCACCCGCCTGCCGGTCACGGATCTGGATGATGAGCACCCCGGATGTATTTTCTTTAATCCATTCATCAAATGTGGAAATAAACCGCAGGCTGGTTTCCTGTCCGTAATTATCCCGCAATCCGGCATCCATTACATCAATAACCGGTTCAGAAGGCAGCCAAACATTGGGCAGTACCACCGGGAAAGTTGCGTTCATCCGCAAAGCTGTCAGCATCCGGATATTATACGGATCCTGTTGTTTAAAGAAGGATACAAAATCAACCGCATCCGGATCCGCCTGCGGAATGGCGCTGCTGTCCACCTGTCCGCGCATCATAAAACGAACCGGCTGGGTGGAGATGATCATTTTGCGGCTGTCCCGGGTGATCACTGAACTGAAGAACATAAGGGGAATTCTTGCCGTTTTTTCATCGGCTGCATAATCCTTCAGTTGTTTGTCCAGGAATCCCCGGGTATTCTCACTCAGTTTTTGTTCAAATGAATAACCCCGGTCTTTTACATAACGATACGGGCCAACCGAAAATTTCTGTGCCGGGGCAATCAGGTCCCGCGCAAAAAAGGAAGTAAAGAGCGGGTTCAGCAGGTCGCCTGAAATATCACTGACATAATCTTTATTCTGCAGTTGGATATTCTCCCCATTCAGTTTGCGCAGATAGAGTTCCCTGAAATAAGCCGCCCCGATCATACCCCCGGAGGCCCCGTTGATCAGGAAGGTGCGTTTCATGATTTCCCCATTGGTAATACTGTCCAGTGCCTGCAATACGCCCATCGTAAACGTGGCACTGCGGTGGCCGCCGCCGCTGGTATTGATCAGGACCAGTAACGGTTTATGAACAGAATCGTTTTGCTTTTTCTTCCAGGCTTCCAGTACACTGATCATATTTTTCTTATCCGCTTCCACATGCTCAGACGTACATATTCCCGCCAGGTATTCACGGGTATATTGCGGCCTTTCGTTTTTGTTCCAGTAATTAAGTCCATAAGCTTTATTCCGGGGGTCGATCCAGTCCAGTTTATAAAACACATTCAGCAAAATAACCAGTCCGATCAGGTATGGAATACTCCAGCTTTGTAAAAAATAAGTGACGGCACCCGCCACCCCGATCAGGATCGAGAAAAAGATAGTGATACTGCCGGCAGCCGGCAATTGAAAGAAAGTATTATCCAGAAAGAAGCCGATCAGGATCAGGAACAGGAATGCGGCAAACACCGAAAGAATAGCCGCAATATGATGGCCCTTGAAAATCGATACCACATATTCATCGGTATAGTGGGACACATCCCGGGCCGCCCTGAGGCGGAAGGGTGTTTCGAGATAGGAGTTGACCCGGATCAGCGGCTTATCATGGTATACCTGTTTGACGGCTAACAGGTGAGTGATATAATTTTTAGGTTCGGCAATCACCGGCATCATCCGTTGCAGGATACTTCGGTCGGCCTGGAAGAAATAGATCAGGGAAGCCGCGATGATAAAGATAAAGCCGCTGATAAAGCCCCCGAAGAAGAAGAGTATCTCGGTTGCGTTCACCAGTTCTTTTGTCTGCAGGAAATGCGTGGCCCTGAAAAAATAAAACAGCAGGAAAAGCAGGGGAATGATTGCATTATTGATGCAGAATTTCAAAAACGGATTGGTAGCGGCAGCCAGGAAACGGAAATGCCTGCTGAACAGGATAAAGGATGTGATGTTCCAGCTCATGATAAACATGCCGATGGATGCCCCTACAATGGCATAGCTGATGGAGTTGACATTACCCAGGTATTCCGGCGCCAGGAAAAGTGAATCAGCCCCGAAGGTCTTCATGAACGAACCATTCACGGTACTGAACAGAATAAACCAGAACAGCAGGAGTACCTGGTACTTCCTGAAGTGAAGGAATAATAACTGGACCGGGAATGAATGATAGAATCCTTTAAGCCAGGCTTTCATCAGATGTTTAATAGTTCCCTCTAAAATAACATTTATTACCTGCCTTTTCAAATAAGCGGACTACGGAAGGGTTAATTTACGGCCCTCCGGCGTACCATGAAGAGTATCCAGATCAGCGATAAAAGCAGGAACATGGCGACCAGTTGGTGCAACTGGGCCATCCATTCAAATGAGCCCCAGTGATTCGGAACGATCTGAGTGCTGGTAAACAAGGCGAGTACACCCAATATGATCTGTACGGTAACCAGTAAGGCAGGCCACCAGCGGGTATTGGTAAAAAGAGCCGGGCCTTTTTGTTTAAATAATTGCACCGATTGCCAGATTACCAGGATAAATAACAGGTAAGCCAGTCCCCGGTGTATAAAATGAATGGTGATCCGGTTATCAATGAGGTCCAGCAGACCACCCTCCTTTCCCCACATATTAGCAGGAAAGATACTACCATTGATATCCGGCCAGGTGGGTGCGGCCGTTGCGGCTCTGTGTCCGGCCATAAATGCACCATAAACCAATTGTAATACCAGCAGGGCGATGATCCATGTTGTAAGCCGGCAGGTCCGGGTATTCACAACTGTTTTATTGACAGGCACGAGTAATTCAAGGGCAAACCAGAATGTATAAGCCAGTAATCCCAGGGCAAACACAAAATGCAGGGCCAGTTTAGCCGGTTTTACATAGATCGCATCGCCGGTGAGCCCGCTGGCCACCATAATCCAGCCAATGGCTCCTTGCAGGCCCCCCAATAAAAACAAAATCACCATGGGTTTGACCATAGAAGGTTTAAAGCGCTTCTGAATGATGAAAATAATAAAGGGTATTGCAAATACAACACCGATCAGCCGGGCCCAGAGACGGTGAAACCATTCCCAGAAAAAAATGAATTTAAAATCCTCCAGGCTGAACCCTGAATTGAGTAGCTGGTATTGTGGGGTCTGCTGGTATTTGCCAAACTCTTTCAGCCATTGTTGTTCGCCCATCGGTGGCAATGTTCCGGTCACCACGTTCCATTCCGTAATCGACAACCCCGAACCGGTGAGCCGTGTAATCCCTCCGAGTAACACCTGTATGATAATCATGCCCACACCCACCAGGAGCCAGATGGCGACAGGACGGGAAGAGCGGGAGTTGAGGTCGTTTGTCATGGTGTGCAAAGTTAACAAGTTGAGCGGTTGAAAGGTTGAAGGGATGAAAAGTTGACAGGTTAATAAGAATGGAAATTTCGTTGCGTAAGAAAAACCTACTAATGAGGCCCCTTGTCAACATATCAACCTGTTAACCTGTCACCTTAACCAAAACAGGAAACATTTAACTTGCAGCATGCTACTGCCCTACTACCAGGAAAAACTGACAGAAGCCGGCTGTGATGAAGCCGGACGGGGTTGTTATGCCGGGCCGGTATTTGCTGCTGCAGTGATCCTGCCGGCCGGTTTTCATCATCCCGTACTGAATGATTCGAAACAGTTATCAGAAAAACAAAGGGAGGAACTGCGACCCGTGATCGAAAAAGAGGCATTGGCCTGGGCAGTGGCCAGTGTAAGTAATGAAGAAATCGATAAGATCAATATTCTGAAAGCCTCGATCAAAGCCATGCACCTGGCATTGGATGATTTAAAAAAGAAACCGAAATTCCTGCTGATTGATGGCAACCGTTTTTATCCTTATAAAAAAATCCCGCACCAGTGTTTTATAAAAGGGGATGGACGATTTGCGTCTATTGCGGCCGCCAGCATCCTGGCCAAGACCTGGCGTGATGAATATATGATAAGGCTCCATGAGCAGTTTCCGCACTATGGCTGGAATAAAAATAAAGGTTATGGGACCGCGGTGCATCGCAGAGCCATTGAGGAATATGGATTGTGTGATTATCACCGGAAGAGTTTTAAGCTGCTGCCGGCGCAGAAAGAGTTGTTTTGATGCTTAACCCTTCGGCATGGTTCGACAAGCTCACCATGACAAAGGCTGTCACCCTGAGTAGCCGTTTAGAAATATTTCAGGGGTTCAGATAATTATTACTCGGCGTACCGAAGGGCATGCTTCGGCAAGCCTGCCTGTCCGGTAGGCAGGCTCATGCTTCGACAAGCTCAGCATGACAAGGGCTTCTGTCACCCATTCCACTCCCCCAATCCTTGCCTCAGCAGTTCCGGTTCATCGCCGGTGCAGTCAATAATCGTGGAGGGTACCATGCCTCCGATTCCACCATCAATGATATAGTCCACTTCATGCGGGAAGTTCTGGTACATCACTTCCGGATCGGTATAATCTTCGACGATGTCTCCCGGTAAAGAAGCACTCAGAATAGGACGCCCCAGTTCTTTAATAATGGCCTGCGCAATATTATTATCGGGAATACGTAA
>CAZYTV010000210.1:0-7968 GCA_964650455.1 uncultured Chitinophaga sp.
TATCAGCAGCGCAGGCACCGGATTTACGGCATTCCGCTCCTCCCCAAGTTAAAGCCTGTTTATCCTTGAAGGCAAAGGGCACCTTGAATTGGACAGACGCAGGATGGATGCTCAGTGCCTACAGGCCGGTTCATTAATTTCCAGCAGTAAAAAAGCCCCCTCCGCCCATTTTAACCTGGTACTCCTGAACAGCCAGATTAAAAACCTCGGAAAACAATTCCGGTCTATCAGCCTCATCATGGCCAATAAGAGCATGGTGGCGGACAGCATCATTATTCGTCACTGCATTTTTACAGACTTTACGGCCGGTCTGCTTCATATGACTGAAGAAAAAGACAATAAAGGATACTATAATGCAGAGAAGATAGTGATCAGTGGAAATACCATCGCTAACATGCAGGGATTAATCCTGGCTGTGTATCGTGGAGGAAATGACGAAAGCACCATGGGACCAGCACTCACATTCAGTAATAACCGTATGACAGACTGCAGCAGCGGCGAACCCGAAACACTCATCAGCCTTTATGGCGTACAAAAATCCCTGTTGGAGAAAAATCAGTTCACCAACTGCAACAATGATAAAACCCTGATTATATATGAAGATGTCGTGAGGGCGATGCACCTCTTAAAAAATAACCTGTTCAGCAAATCAGGCAGCATCCGGAAAAATGAATTTGTCCGGGAAGAAAACAAATAAAACTCAAATTATTTTTTACTGCTGCGGAATGGCCGGAAGTGGTTTTATTACAAAAGGGGTTATACCTTCCTGCGTGGGCATTACGGTAAGGATATTACCCTGTTCATCAAATTCCATCCGGTCGATACAAACCTCCCGGTTGTAACCGGCCGCAGCGCCCATGGTAATCCCTTTTGGATAGTTGAACCGGTGGTAAACAATAAACCACTGATCCGTTCCGGGAATCTGCAGTGTGGAGTTATGACCCGTACCATAAATACCTTTTACCGGATCTTTTTTAATAACCATATTCTGTGCCGGAATAACAATCGAATCCAGTGGACCGCGGGAAGTACCATAACGCACCCGGTAATTCTCACTCCGGGTATCGTCTTCACTCCAGAGAAAATAATAGATTCCCTTACGAAAAAAAACATGAGCCCCTTCCCGGAAGGTCTTATCCGGCGTTAACACTTTAACAGTTCCCGTTTTTATCGAGATCATATCCTCATTTAGTTCTGCCCCTGCCATATACCCATTACCCCAATAGATATAATACTTTCCGCGCTGCGGATCATGAAAAACATCAGGATCAATCTGCTGTCCGCCCTTTACCCCCTCTGGCCGCTGATCAATCAGGGGCTTTCCGCTATCCACAAAAGGTCCGGCCGGATGATCACTTACCGCCACCCCGATTTTCTGTGCGGCACAGAAATAATAATAATACTTATACGCCCCGTTCACTTTCCGCTCAATCACACAAGGTGCCCAGGCATTTTTTTTTGCCCAGCTTACATCCTTCGGCAAATCCAGTATCACCCCCTCATCCTTCCAGCTCACAAGGTCAGATGAAGAGAATGCCTTAAAATAAGTACCTGACCAACCAGTGAAACCATCGCTGGTGGGATACATATAATACCGTTTCTCCTTTTCAGCGTAGATAATATCCGGATCAGCATAAAATCCTTCCAGTACCGGATTCCCGTAAAGCCGGGCAGAAAGAGAAATAATTTCAGGTTTCTTACCGGCAATACTGACTTTATACGTTACCGGCCCCTGCATGAAATTTCCACTACCGGCTTTTATTGTAACCCCTGGATAGGATACAAATACCGGCCTGAACTTTATCAGGTTGGCCCCCGGTTTTAACGGTAATACCCAGGTGCGGTTTGTTGAATCATACGCTATATTGATTTTCTTAACCTGCGGGGAAAGCACATCAGCCACGATATCTTCAGCCGGCATCCACTCACGGATCAGCCGGGCGGCTTCCGCCCTCGTAATAGACATCACCGTGCCATGCCTTGGATGAAAGTTCATGGAAACATCCTGGTCTATGACTTTAAAATGCTGAAGGTCGGAAGTTCGGGTAAACTGGTATTTCCCCTTCATATACATATCATACATAAGGATCCATTCATTCGTATGATTCAGTTTGAAAGTACCCGCTCCTTCCACAGCCTCGGCGGTCTGCTGTAGGTATTTATCCTCCATTATATAATTACCGGTCAGTTTTTCAGCAACGGCTTTCTTAATACCGTTACCCGCTCCTTCTGTTTTAAAAAAAAGATGGTACTTACCAGATGTAAAAACGATATCCCCATCGATGCAGGAAGTTCCCTGCGGGTGATAGAATAACTGCCGGGGCTCACTCTCCAGGTCCGTAAACTCTTTATTGGCATAGGCATAATAGATCTTATCCGGTTCCTGCCCGTGTTTCATGGAAAAATAGACCAGGTATTTTTTTGCTAAGGGGTCAAAAATGGCCTGAGGTGCCCATACCCGCAGCAGGCTGTCATGCCCGCTGAACCGCTTCTGGATATTCACCACGGCAGAAGTCCAGTGAATCAGGTCCGTTGATTTCAGCAGCACCATGGCCCGGTTGGAACTCCAGCCGAGTGCAGATACCATATCCGTGGCTACCATATAAAATGTTTTCCCGTCCGCTCCACGCAGGATATGCGGATCACGTACCCCGCCAGTTGAACTGATCTTTTCAGAAGCGATGACCGGCTGATTCCGGTTTAAAGCCCGGTAATGATAGCCATCCATACTGATGGCAAAGCGGATGGCTTCTTCAGATTTTTGGTTGCCGGTAAAATAGGTAAACAGATAAGCGCTGTAATCTGTCGCTTCCGGATGACCCTGCGCCAGCAGTGCAGGTATCCAAATCATGAATAAGACCGGAAAGAAAAACAATCTGGATAAATATTTCATATTGTAGTATGACGCTGTGAATAAAATCATCAGCACTGAATTAAAACACCCGGATCACACGCGGGATACCCGCCACTTTTCGCATCATTAATTTTAATGCCCCTGTTTCCCGGTCATACATAAACCGCTTAACAGGATCCAGTTCGTTGTCGGTCCAATTTTCACCGGATTTTTTCCAGAGCATTAAACTGATATACAACTGAGGAATTTTTACCTGATCCCGGGTAACCGCACGGGCATTGATCACAGTACTTTCATTCGCTTCCGGATGTATGCCTTTCGCATCTGCCGTGTATAATTGATCCCATCCATTCACGGCTACCATGGCTAGCTGATAAACGCCGTTATCTATGATCTGCACTTTGTGCCCATGCGCCACACGTTGTTCTTTCCGCATGGTGCCAGACAAATTGGGTAATGCATAATGTCCCAGCCGCATTTCTGTGACGGTATCCGCACTGATCCTGTCCACCCGGAGAATGCCACCCGGCAATGGAATATCGGCCAGTTGCAGACGGATACCCGGTTGTGTTTCCACCGTGGCATCCCGGTAATAAATACCCTGCTCAAATTTTTTAAACGCATATAAACGGAGGGGCTCCCACTCCTTTTTCTTATTCCGGAATATATAGTTCATCGCCACTACCCCATCAGCGCTGTCTGCCTGCCAGGGAAAGGCACTGTTATATGATAACCGGTTATAATTCTCACTGGCCCGGAATGGTTCATTGGCCCCGATTGCTTTTACATTACACCAGGCCCTGATCTCTGAAGTACCGATATTGGGGTAATCGGTAATCAGGATATGAGAACTATCCTGGTATTTATTATAAACCTGCCCCTTTTTCATTTCATTTTCCCAGGGTCCTTCATTCTCCTTGGCTGACCAAAAGGGATTGGATTCCGGTAATAATAATGCGACAAAGGCCTTTCCCATCCAGAAGGCGCTGCCCCGGCAACTGTATGACTGCACGGCCGGTTCAAAAGCACCATAAAAACCAAGCGTGGGTACATTGTCTTTCATGAAATCCGGATGCTGGAGAAACTGAAGTAAGACCCCGGAAGAAATCCGTCTAATCCACCCGTAATTGGTAGCCGGATCATTTTCCAGACCCATCAAAGCCAGTGGTGCCACAGAACCAATCCGGTACGTCATACTCCGGCCCCACATGACCATTTTACCATCCCGTCCAAAGAGATACGGGTAATTATGTTTCACTTCGCTGAAATTCTCCATGAACTTTTTTGCATAGCCCGGGTAGTATTTTTGTCCAAAATATTCCGCCCACACAGGTCCATACATCTGGAAAGCCCACATGCTGTAATAATCGTAGGCCGGATTGTCATTGTACCATCCATTACCCCGGTAATGCTCCAGTGATTTATCCAGGTATTCAACCAGCAGTTTTTCATTGACATCATAGCCATGTGCCTTAAAAAAACTCAGTACAAAAATGTTGAAGAACTTCCAGTTGGAAGGTACGGTTCTGCCATCCCCGTAGCTGATCATCGTGGCGGCCAGGGCATCCTGCTGTGCTTTTGTCAGCGGATCAAATAAGAGTTCAGGAATATAAAACATGGAAACAGCAAGGGCACCAAATTCCACCAGGATCTGGTTGGGTCCACCTCCTTTTGCCTGGGGTTTGATATACGTTGGACTGGCCGGATCAACTAATTTGAGAATATGATGCCGGTAATAGTCCGCTACCTTGATATGGTTGATCACCAGTTCCGGCTCCTCTTTCAATAATGGAGCTGCCAGAAACAAGGTACGGCAGAGTCCTTCCAGTTTTTCTGTTGGTAACTGGCTTTCTGTTCGTGGATATGATTTCCCGGGTTGTTTTGGAAATTGCATCGGATCATCCAGATGCTTTACATAACTGAATGCTCCCTGCAATAAATATAAAGCGGCATCTTTCCAGTGCTTGCGGGTCACCCCGGTTAAAGGACTTTTTGCAAAATCCGGATTATCCACTTTAAAAATGGTATGCCCATTGACCTGCTGAGAAAATGAAGACGGGAAAACCATCGAATGCTGTGCCAGCACCGGCCGGCCAATTGCCATTAAAAATATGACTAACAGCAACATCCCAATTCTCCTTTTACTCATTGCTTACTCTTTTAAAACTTATAAATTATAACCTACAACTCCTGGAACACCCTCACATAATCCACTTCCAACTTTTGCGGAAACTCCGTACCGGCCGGATCTCCCCCGTTATCTCCACCTATAGCCAGGTTCACCAGCATATAATGGGGTTGCCGGAAAGGATTAAAACCTGAACCATCCCTGTTTTCCAACGAATCCAACGGCACCTGATTCAACAGTTGTCCATCACAATACAATGCAATGGATTCCTTTGTCCAGTCCATCCGCCATATATGAAACTGGTTGGCCCAGTTAACCCCACCCAATGAATCAGCCGCGAATGTATTACTGAACCAGTATGCTTTACGGTCGTTACCCCGGCACGCAATATTGGCCAATAGCTTTCCGCTATAATACTCCATGATATCAATCTCCCCATTGGCGGGCCAGGGTTTTTCCACACCAAGTGTCCACCAGGCCGGCCACATCCCTTTACTGATACCAATCCTTGCCCTCATTTCAAAACGCCCATACAGCCAGCTTTGCTTTCCCCTGGTCAGCAGACAGGAAGAAGTATGCGTAATATGTTTACGGCTTTTTCGCCAGTCACTGCTGACCTGTACAAAGCCCGGATTCGGCTTTACTTCCCTGCGGGCTTCTATCACCAATAAACCGTTTCCATAAACAGCATTCTCAGGCTGATACCACTGCAATTCATGATTGCGTACAAATCCATTCTCATAGATCCAGTTTGCGGTATCGGGTCTGCCGTCCTTATTAAACTCGTCTGACCATACCAACTGGTAACCGCCGGTATCCCCGGTTGTATGAACAGATGCCCCTCCGGGTGATTTACAGGAAGCAACCACCAGGAGAGGCATCAGTAAAATGGTAATATGGTTTTTCAACAGGTTAATTATTTATCCAGTAAACGGATGACATAACTATATGAATATTTTTTATCCCGCAACCTGTACTCATCATGCGGAAGCGCCCCCCAACTGTCATCTCCACCCACTCCTCTTTGCAACAAATCAATACTCAGGTACACATTCTTATCAGGCCGCAGATCTGACGGATGCTGCTGTTTTTTGGTCATACCCGGATCCATACTTTCTGTAGTGTAATGCAGCGCACTGAAACAGATGGGCTGTATTCCTTCAATCCGAATACCCTGACCGGCAGCTGTTTTCAGGGACAGCCATCGTACATCTGTTTTATACCCATTCTCCTGCGGCCGGATATAGTTCGCGGTAAACTGATCTTTCACCAGTCCTTTGTACTGACCAATAAAAGCGGCTGTATTCCGATCGGCATAATTCTCCCAGGGTCCCCTGCCATAATATGCCAGGTGTTCATATTCCGGGGATAATTGTGTACGCATACCGAAGCGGGGCATTTCTGGCAAATCTCTTCCCGTGAGATCAATAGAGGCTGTAACCCGGACCGCCCCATCATTCATGACGAGATAGTCAACGGTATACAGAACAGCTATCCCCGTTAATTCATACTCCACTTTCACGGACAGTCCATCCGGTCCGGGATCACTGATGGTTACCGATTTCACTTTCCGGGACTGGTGAGCGGATCGCCATATTCCTAAATTCGACGGCATATTGCTACCAAAATCATTATCAGTTGGCGCTCTCCAGAAATAGGGCTCCGGAAAACGGGACAACTGCATCCCTCCGGTGGTTTTATAGTTGCGTAGCGAACCGGTGCGGCTATCAATTTCACCGGAAACCGAACCTGCCTGGAAATTAATTTTATCTGCAGCATTCGTCACAGTCAGTTTACCGACAGGTCCGGCAACCGGTGCAAAATAATTACCGCTGAGCTTAAATTGTTCCCGGGCTATTTCATGTCCGGCAGGCACTAATTCAGTGGCCGCCGCCGTGAGTGCATACAGGTTAATAAAATACTCCCCGCTGTCCTGGATTTTTTCTGCCGGTATAGGCAGGGTAAAATCCTGTTGTTGTCCGGCAGCCAGATTCACATTGAACTTTTCTGTTAATACCACTTCCCCGTTTTTTACCAGTGCCCAGAAAAAATGGTACTTCTCAGTGGATGTAAATGCAAATTTATTCTTAACAGTGATGATGCCTTTTGTTATATCCTTTGCTGAAAATTGAATATCCTGGTACACTTTCTTCACTTCATACAAACCCGGATGCGGTGTACGGTTGGCGGCGATCAGTCCATTGGAACAAAAGTTCTCATCATTCAGGTAATTATAACTGCCCAGGTCACCACCATAACCCCAGAATACATTGCCACTTTTGTCTGTTTGCTTATATCCCTGGTCCACCCAATCCCAGATAAACCCGCCCTGCATGTGTGGACTGGATTCTATGATATCAAAGTACTTCTGGAAATTCCCATTGCTGTTCCCCATTGCATGCGAAAACTCGCACATAATATAAGGACGTTGTTTTGATTTATCTTCCGCATAAGCTTTCATATCGTGAATGCGGGGATACATCGGACAAACGATATCTGTATTTGCATTCTCCGCTGCCTGTTCAAACTGCACCGGACGGGTATTGTCTCTTTCCTTGATCCATTTGTAGCCTTCATAAAATACAGGACCATTTCCACATTCATTGCCCAATGACCAGATGATCACTGATGCATGGTTCTTATCCCGCTCCACCATCCGGCGGTGACGGTCCAGGTGGGCTGGTGCCCATTCCGGACGATAGGCCACGTGTGCCCCTGGGTTGAACCTGGCTTGTCTCTCGGCTCCCATGCCATGGCTTTCAATATTGGCTTCGTCCACCAGGTAAAGGCCATATTCGTCACAGAGCTTATACCAGCGGGGGTCGTTTGGATAATGGGAAGTCCGTACGGAGTTAATATTAAACTGCTTCATCAGCTGAATATCCTTTTTCATCAGCGCCAGTGTGGGCACATGCCCGAGCACATCATCATGCTGATGCCGTTGGGTGCCATGCACCATCACACGTTCCCCATTGTCAAGCAATTG
>CAZYTV010000211.1:0-7966 GCA_964650455.1 uncultured Chitinophaga sp.
GCTGTATTGATTCGAATGCTATTAAAACGCAACGTATTTGACATCTGCGGGCACATTATGGTTGACATGGTTAATATGATTAAGAACAACGGACACGTGAATTCATATATCCCGCATTAAGTCCACAAAAGCATGTTTGAAGCAGACGAAAAGAATGCGGCAGGATTTACAAAGGAATGTGCCATTGTGACCCATTACCGGCTGAAAGCAGACCCGTCAAGACCGGGTAAACTGATGGTGGATCCGGAAGCCAAACTGGAAGAAGAACTGGTGATCCGTCCTACCAGTGAAGCCATTATCTGGAATACGTATAAAGACTGGATCCAGTCTTACCGTGACCTGCCCATCCTGGTAAACCAGTGGGCCAATGTGGTGCGCTGGGAAATGCGTACCCGTCTCTTCCTGCGTACGGCTGAATTTCTCTGGCAGGAAGGGCACACAGCGCACGCCACCAAACAGGAAGCGGTGGAAGAGGCCGAAAAAATGCTTCATGTATATGCTGATTTTGCAGAAAACTGGATGGCTGTACCGGTGATCAAAGGGGTGAAATCGGCCAATGAACGTTTCGCCGGCGCGGAGGATACCTATTGCATTGAAGCGCTGATGCAGGACGGGAAAGCCCTGCAGGCGGGTACTTCTCATTTCCTGGGACAGAATTTTGCCAAGGCTTTTGATGTGAAATTCAGTGACAAAGAAAACAAGCTTGAATATGTATGGGCGACCAGCTGGGGAGTAAGTACCCGCCTGATCGGAGCACTGGTAATGGCGCACAGTGATGACCAGGGACTGATCCTGCCGCCCAGGATTGCACCAACACAGGTAGTGATCGTACCCATTTACAAAGGAGATGAGCAGAAAGCACAAATCAATGCCAAAGTACAGGCCATCATGGGCGAACTGAAAGCACTGGGCATCCGCGTAAAATATGATGACAATGACAATGCAAGACCGGGATGGAAATTTGCAGAATATGAAATGAAAGGAGTACCGGTCCGTCTTGCGATTGGAGCCAGGGACCTGGAGAAAAATGTGGTCGAAGTGGCCCGCCGGGATACCAAGGAGAAAAATGTGGTCAGCCTGGATGGCATTGCCGGCTATGTGAATAACCTGCTGCCTGAAATCCAGCAATTCATGTTTGATAAGGCAAAAACATTCCGCGACTCTAATATCACCCCGGCAGGCAACTGGGAGGAATTTGTAAAACTCCTCGACGAAAAAGGCGGATTCATCTCGGCTCATTGGGATGGAACTCCTGAAACAGAAGAGGCAATCAAAGAGAAAACGAAAGCCACCATCCGTTGTATTCCGCTGGATAATCCGCAGGAAGAGGGTGTTTGTATCCTTACGGGAAAACCTTCTGTTCAACGGGTGCTTTTCGCAAGAGCGTATTAACCGTAGTATTATATTTTTGCGCTCCGGTCCGTTTATAGCAAAAATATTTGCAGTAAACAGACCGGAGTTTTATATTTAGAACTAAATCAACTGTATATGGAACCAAATCAGGAACAATCTCTATTTGATACAAGTATGGATCATGTTACGCAGGAACACCTGCAGGGTGTAGCCAAATGGACCCGCTTTATTTCTATTACCGGCTTTGTGGCCCTAGGGCTGGTACTTATTTTACTGCTGGTGGCCGGAACACAATTAGCTGGTCAGTTATCATCTCTTCCGGCATTTGGCGGGGCTGATATGGCCGGTGCGATGATCGCCATCATCATTGTGGCCCTGCTGATCATGGCACTCTGGATTTACTTTCTCTTCAAGGCATCCAACCTGCTGAGCAGCGGACTTCAGAACCGGGATTCCGCTATGCTGGCCGATGGGTTCAGGGCCATGAAGACTTATTTTATCATCAGCTTTGTCCTTTCGATCCTGAGCCTGCTGTCATCATTAACCACCAGCTTTTAATCCTGAAAAAATAAACAATGGAAAATTCATCAAGCAATAATGCACTATTTGACCTGAGTTTTGATAATAATGTAAAATCAAGTCTTCGGGAAACCGCTGTATGGGCCGGGCTTGCAGCTATTATTTCACTGGTAAATTCAATTATAGGCCTGGTTAATTATTTTATTCAGATGAATAAAGTAAAAAGTATGGTCGGTGACTATCCTGTCAACCAGGGGGTAATGGCCGGTGGGCTTATCTGGCCCCTGATCAGCCTGGGCATCGGGATTGCTTTATTTATATTTCTGAATAAGTTTTCCCGCATGGCCAAATCCGGCGTGGATACCAATGACAGTTACCTCATCAATGAAAGCCTGGGAAACCTGGCCACTTATTTTAAGTTTGTCGGGGTGCTGATCATCATTATACTCGTTATATTTATTCTGGCTTTTCTGATCAGTTTATCTGCCGGAATATAAAGAACCACAGTCACGTCTGTAATAATGAACCGGGAAACCGGCATCTTCAGGATGCGGATTTCCCGGTTTTTTATAGCGGAAAATTAATCCGCTTAATTGGTGGAAAGATAATTATAGTCTTTCAGAAGTACATCGAGAAAGTCAAACGGGGCCATCCCTGATTCAATCTTCAGGTGTGCTTTGATTTTGGATGCCGCCGATTCGGCCATTACATAATCACCCCTTTTACGGGCCGTTTCCAGGATACTCTTAATAGAATTGATATCCCGGTCGCTCAGTTGCATGATCTGGGGGTAGGAGGGCACATAGCTGTCAGCTACTTCAATAAAGACCGTGTCCTCAATATTTCCCTTTGTCTGGGTGCGTATCAGGATCGTTTTGGCCAGTAAATCCCCGATCCGTTGTCCTTTTTTACTGGAAACCACCAGGATGATATCGGCGATGAAAAAGCCGATGACGGCCAGTACCAGTATCACTGCTTCCGTCTTTTCGCCAGCGTAATCTTTGCTTAATCCCATCAGCAGTATCATAATAAACCAGATGTCCCGCAGCATCCACCGGATGAACAACTGGCTCAGGCTGGCTCTTCCGCCGTTTTCATTCACTACCCGCAGTTGCATGATCTTTTTCCCCACACTTTGCCCGTTGAGGGTGATCTCCATGATGATGTGGTAAAAAAAGATCGGTCCCATAATCAGGAAAATAGATGCCCAGTGAAGGTTGAGCCAGTTTTCTTCCGACCGGCCATTCATATTGTTGGCAATTGTCTCCAGGATGGCCACTGAAATCTTAAAATAGAAGAACAGCAATATTGTATCGATGATCAGGGACATGATACGCCGGAAGAATTCGGGTACTTCGAATTCCAGGTCAATATTAAAATTGGTCGGGATCTTTATAACTGCCATCGGGGTAAAGATAAGTGCAGAAGATGATAAATATAATTATGCATGTCCTGCTTTTCTTATTTTAAAAATAGTATTTTACGAGCAAAATACACCGTTTGAGGGAAGCCCTTTTTATAAAGAAAAACAGAGACCGCTGGCTGAAGAATCAGCACCTGCCACCGGATGATCCGGACGAGATGGCCGCTTCCTTTACACAACTGGTGGATGACCTGGCTTATGCTAAAACATTCTATCCCTCCGGGAAAGTCACCCACTACATCAATTCCCAGGCCTCCAAAATCTACCTGGACATCTATAAAAACAGGAAGGACGACTCGAACCGTATCTGGAAATTCTGGCGCTATGATCTCCCACTGACCATCCGCAAACATCACGGGATACTGTTCTTCGCCACCTTGTTTTTTATTCTTTTTTTCGTGATTGGTTTTTTTACGGCATCGGCAGATGAAACGGTGGCGGCTGAAGTTTTGTCGCCCGGGTACATCAAAGAAACACATGAGAATATTGCCAAAGGAAATCCATTTGGCATCTATGAAGGAGGGAACAGCACCCTGACCTGGCTGGGAATCATGATCAATAATATGGTGGTGGCTTTACGCATGTTTGCCTCAGGCCTGGTATTGGGAATTCCCGCACTGTACAGCCTGGCCGAAACAGGGGTGATGGTGGGCGTTTTTGACCAGATCTTTGCCGCTAAGGGATTGGGCTGATTTCTGGCTGGTGGTTTTTGTGCATGGTACCCTGGAGATCACGGCCATCATTTTAGCCGGTGGTGCCGGATTGATCCTCGGGAAAGGGTTTCTTTTCCCCGGAACCATTAAACGAATCGATGCATTCAAACAGGGAGCTAAGGATGGTACTAAAATCATGGTAGGGCTTTTACCTGTTTTTGCAGTCGCCGCCTTTTTTGAAGGATTTATTACCCGCCTGTATAATGATCTTTCCTGGCTGACTACAGCCATTTTTTCACTCTCCGTGCTGTTTGTTATCTGGTATTTTATTATTTATCCCATCCGTCTTCACAAGCGGTTGTCGGTGCAGTTAAACGAGGAGGAAGCATAGTGAACAGGAACCCGTCAACGAATAATCGCCTTGCCCGGAAACGCCTTTGCTGGCTGACAGGTATCTGCTTATTGGGGACTGTATCGTTACAGGCACAGGATGATACTATTGCTCCTTTGTATGAAGATACTGTTGAAACCAGGACTACCATAGAAGTGGCCCCGGTTGAATCAGTTGATGAAGAAGAAGCGGGTAGTGAATTTTTACCACTCAGTATGGTGGATTCCATCCGCCTGCAGTTGCGGAAAGTGCCCGACAGCGTGGTGCAGGGATTACAGCAGCAGGATGCCTTCTGGTATGCGAATGCCACCATCGAAAAAGAAAAGGAGACAGAAAAGCCAGATCTGAATTATAAACCTTTCAGCCAGCGACCCTGGTTCAAAACAATACTCTGGCTCGTGATTATTGTGGTCTTTTTGGGCGTTGTGATTTTTTACCTGGCCGACAGCAACTTTGGCATGTTCAGGCGGAATAAAAAAGTACAATCAGGACAGGATCCCGATCTGAATGAAATGCCGGAAGATATTTTCGCCATCAATTATCAGAAAGAAATTGATAAAGCGGTGACCAACGCGGATTACCGGCTGGCTGTACGCCTGCAGTATCTGCGGCTCCTGAAAAACATGACGGAAAAGAGTATGATCCGCTATCAGCAGGACAAAACCAATATGGATTACCTGATGCAACTGGCAGACACTGGTTATTATCATGATTTCTTCCGGATCACCCGCCATTATGAGTATAGCTGGTATGGACAGTTTACGGTATCAGCAGAAGCATACCGGCTGATCACTCAGGACGTCGAACAATTTGAAAACAGGACATGAAATCGTGAAGCGTTATATACCATATATACTTGTTTTGGTACTGGCCGGCGCCATTATCCTGCTGTATGTATCCGGAAAATCAGGACGCAGCAAACAGTTTGATGAACGGATCACACTCCGGCGGCAGGATAAAATTCCATATGCCACATTTGTGGCTTTTCAGCAACTGCCGCAGCTTTTCCCGGATGCCCGTATCCGCGTAAGCCGTAAAGAACCCGGATACTGGGATTCTGTATCGGTATATGACGACCGCCAGGCTTTTATTTGTATCACTGACCGCTTCGGGGTGGATGAGTCAGAAATGAATAAACTGCTGGCCTTTGCCCGTACAGGAAATGATGTATTTGTCAGTGCCCGTTATATTTCTTCTACGGCCGACGATGTTTTGAAGTGCGGAAGTAATTCATCAGAGAATTATTATAATTTCGGAGAGGACGAAGCGAAAGTCAGGTTAACACTCAATACTCCGCCATTTACCGATACGGTCCATTACCAGTACCCTGGCAAAACATTCTATTCTTACTTCACCCATGTAGATAACGCCAGCACCCAGGTCCTCGGCTTTGATGAGAACAACCATCCCAATTTTATACGCCTGCAAACCGGGAAAGGGAATTTCTATATACACCTGGAACCACTGGCTTTTTCCAATTATTTTTTGCTCCATGAAAGGAACATCGGGTACTACGAAAAAGCATTATCGGTGATCAGCCCTGACGTGACATCAATTGTCTGGGATGAATATTATCTGAATAAGCAATATTCTTCCGATCAGTCTCCGGAAAAGAAAGGGTGGATGTCCGTACTCATGAACATGAAAAATGCGGAAGGGGAACAGCCTTTCCGGGCCGCTTTCTGGCTGCTCATCTTATTACTGATCCTGTATGTGCTGATGGAAATGCGCCGGCGTCAGCGCTATATCCCGGTGGTCCGCAAGCCCAGGAATGACTCCCTCGATTTTGTAAAGACCATTGGCCGGCTTTATTATGACCGCAGTGATCACCGTAATCTCTGCCGGAAGATGAGTGCGTACTTCCTTGAATTTGTACGCAGCAATTATAAACTGCCCACGGGAGTGCTGAATGATGAATTCATCCGGCTGCTGCATTATAAATCCGGGGTGGCGGAAAAGGAAATTACCGAAATTATATCGTTTATCAGGCATCTTGACCAGGGAGAACAGGTGAATGAACGGGAACTGGCTTCTTTTCACAAACAATTGGAATCATTCTATCAAAAAGCATAAATATGGAAGAACAAATTTTTCAGCAACGTACCGATCTGTCTGCCCTGAATGCGGCGGTAATGGCGATCCGGTCCGAGATTAAGAAAATCATTGTGGGCCAGGATGAAATGGTGAAGCTCATCATTGCTGCCCTGCTGGCTGATGGTCACGTGCTGATCGAAGGTGTACCCGGTGTGGCCAAGACCCTGACCGCAAAGCTGGTTGCCAAAAGTGTGAATGCCGGTTTCTCCCGGGTTCAGTTTACCCCCGACCTGATGCCTTCCGATGTGCTGGGTACCCCGGTTTTCAATCCGAAAGAAGCCAGTTTTGAATTTAAAAAAGGTCCGGTATTCAGCAATATTATCCTGGTCGATGAGATCAACAGGGCACCGGCTAAAACACAATCAGCCCTGCTGGAGATCATGGAAGAAAGGCAGGCTACGGTGGACGGCAAAACCTATCCGATGGCTTCACCCTTTATGGTACTGGCTACCCAGAACCCGGTGGAACAGGAGGGAACATACCGCCTGCCGGAGGCACAACTGGACCGTTTTCTGTTTAAGATCGTGGTTCCTTATCCTTCCGAAACAGAAGAGATGAGTATCCTCAGCAAGTTTCACCAGATGGGTAATACCTCAGCGCTTGATATGATCCAGCCAGCCCTCAATGCAGAACAGATCAACGCCCTCCGCAGGCAGATCAAAATGCAGGTGATGGAAGAGAAACTGCTGCAGTTTGTGGCAAAGCTGGTACACCAGACACGAAATAATAAATCCATTTACCTGGGGGCATCTCCGCGTGCCTCGCTCTCTATTATGAATGCTTCCAAAGCAATCGCGGCTATGCAGGGGCGTGACTTTGTTACACCGGACGATATATTATCCGTGGCTATTCCGGTATTGCGTCACCGGATTATCCTGTCGCCCGATAAAGAAATGGAAGGCATCAGCGAAGATGATGTGATCCGCCAGATTATCCAGGGAATGGATGTACCCAGGTAACCAAAAATATGTCAGTGACCAGATCATTCTATTTAAATAAAATCGTTTATTATATAGCCGGGGCGGCAGCGATCGGGTATGCCCTTAGCTATTTTATACCGTCCCTTTACCGCATCGTCGGCCTGGTGCTCGTATTACTGGGCGTTGCGGTGCTGATCGATTTCATACTGGTGTACAGCAAAGGCAAAGGCATAGAAGCAAAACGGGAACTTCCGGAACGATTCAGCATCGGTGATCTGAACCGCGTACAGATCGGCCTGGTTAATCGTTATGCCTTTACGGTGAAGACCAGTATCATTGATGAATTACCGGTGCAGTTCCAGGAACGTAACTGGATCCGTAAACTGATGTTGCCCTCCGATCAGCCAACTTTGCTGGAATACCCGGTAAAGCCGGAATCCAGGGGAGAATACCTGTTTCATGATATAAATGTATTTGTGCATGCCCCGCTGAGGCTGGTGAAAAGACGATATATTTTTCCGCAGGAACAACTGGTTAAAGTATATCCTTCTTACCTCCAGATGCGGCGTTACCAGTTACTCGCGATGAGCAACCGGTTGCAGGAAGCCGGTGT
>CAZYTV010000212.1:0-7915 GCA_964650455.1 uncultured Chitinophaga sp.
GGTTCATTTCACCAAAACGAAATTCCTTTTCCACAGCGATCAGTGACAGTGGATATTTTACTTCCTGCACCAGGTATTGCAAAAAATTCTGACGCACCCACTCTTCCGGAGTAAGCATCACCCATTTTTTCCGGAATGAATCAAAAATGAAATCCTTACCGGCTTCCTGTTTAATACGAAAGGCCGGATCCGGATATTGAAAGCGGATCATAGCTCAAATGTAGGGGCTTTTTAGCGGAACAGAGAGCTGTCACCACGCCAATAAATCTGCATAGTCCGGGTAATTGATTAAATTCGTTACATGAAGACAAAAGAAGAAATTGTACATAACTGGCTGCCCCGCTATACCGGGGAGCAACTGGAGAATTTTGGTGAGTATATCCTGCTGACCAATTTCAGTAATTATGTAAGCATGTTTGCTGAGTGGAATAAAGTGCCGGTGATTGGTGAGGGAAAACCCATGCAATGTGCCACGTCGGGTAATATCACTATCATCAACTTCGGCATGGGCAGCCCCACTGCTGCCACCATCATGGACCTGCTGACTGCCATCAATCCTAAAGCGGTTTTATTTCTCGGGAAATGCGGGGGATTGAAAAAAAGAAATAAACTGGGTGATTTAATCCTGCCCATAGCGGCGATACGTGGTGAAGGTACATCCAACGACTATTTCCCGGCAGAAGTGCCGGCCTTACCGGCTTTCGCTCTTCAGAAAGCAGTCTCCACCACCATCCGTGATTATGAAGTGGATTACTGGACCGGCACGGTTTACACCACCAACCGCCGGGTATGGGAACACGACGAACCCTTTAAGGAATATTTACAGAAAGTAAGAGCCTATGCCATTGATATGGAAACAGCCACCATCTTTACAGTAGGATTCTACAACAAAATTCCTACCGGGGCTTTATTACTGGTCAGTGACCAGCCCATGATTCCGGAAGGCGTTAAGACAGAAGAAAGTGATAAAAAAGTAACGGCCAGTTTTGTGGAGAATCACCTGAAGATCGGCATCGATTCATTGAAACAACTGATCAACGACGGACATACTGTTCGTCACCTGAAATTCTGAAAACCTGATGCAGCCCCTGCTCCGAATAAACAACCTCAGTATTGACTTCAGTACCGACGCAGGTATAACACACGCTTTAAAGGATATCAGTATAACGGTAGACCGGGGTGAGATCCTGGCACTCGTGGGTGAATCCGGTTCCGGCAAATCAGTGACCTCCCTTTCCATATTACAATTACTGCCCTCACCTCCTGCCATCTATCGTTCAGGGGAAATATTATTTTCCGAAGACGGTGTGTCGGCGATCAACCTGCTGCAACGGGACCGGTATGGCATGCAGGATATCCGGGGCAATAAGATTGCCATGATCTTCCAGGAACCCATGACCTCGCTGAACCCGGTGCTGACCTGCGGCAACCAGGTGATGGAAGCACTCTTACTTCATAAAAAAGGAACCAAAGGGGAAGCCCGTCAGCAGACGATTGCCTGGTTTGAAAAAGTAAAACTTCCCGATCCGGAAGGCATATTCAAACGATATCCGCACCAGTTAAGCGGCGGGCAAAAACAACGGGTCATGATCGCCATGGCCATGTGCTGTGAACCAGCCCTGCTGATCTGTGATGAACCAACCACGGCCCTGGATGTAACGGTACAGAAAACAATCCTGCAACTGATCAAAGAACTGCAGCAGCAATCCGGGATGGGTGTCATCTTTATCACCCATGACCTTGGAGTGGTGGCCGAGATTGCAGATCGCGCGGCCGTGATGTATAAGGGAGAAATTGTTGAACAGGGTTCCACTGAACAATTATTCAAAACTGCTGCCCACCCATACACCAAAGCCCTGCTGGCCTGCCGGCCGGTGAATCATAAACGGGGTGAACGCTTACCGGTTGTTGCTGATTTTATGGAGCCGGACCGGGAGAAAGAAGTAAAAATATTTTCTCCGGCTGAATCAAAAGTGAATAAAGAAGAAATATTAGTAAAGGCTGAACATTTATCAGTATGGTTCCCTATAAAAAAAAATATACTGGGCAAAGCCCTGCGGTACACCAAAGCGGTGGATGATGTCAGTTTTGATGTATATAAAGGGGAAACCCTCGGACTGGTCGGAGAAAGTGGTTGTGGCAAAACCACATTGGGAAGAACATTGCTCCGGCTGATAGAACCCACAGCAGGTAAAATCATCTATAATCATACCGATCTTACCGCACGTAAAAAAGAAAGCCTGCAGGCACTGCGTAAGGAAATCCAGATCATTTTCCAGGATCCTTATTCTTCGCTTAATCCGCGACTGACGATTGGGGCGGCCATTGCTGAGCCGATGAAAGTGCACCATATACAGGCCTCCGGCAAGCAACGAAAAGACAAAGTGATCGAACTCCTGGAAAAAGTAAATCTCCGGCCGGAGCATTTTAACCGGTACCCACATGAATTCAGCGGGGGACAACGGCAACGGATTGTGATTGCACGGGCCCTGGCGCTCAACCCATCTTTTATCATCTGTGATGAATCGGTATCCGCCCTTGATGTGAGTGTACAGGCCCAGGTACTGAACCTGCTGAATGACCTTAAAAAAGAGTTCGGTTTTACAGTGATCTTTATATCACACGATCTTTCCGTGGTACGTTATATCAGTGACCGTATTATGGTGATGAACAATGGGCGGATCGAAGAAAGCGGGGCCGCAGATGATATTTACCTGCATCCCCGCTCCGCTTATACACAAAAACTGATTTCATCGATTCCTAACCGGATCGTCGCCGGCTGATCTAATACTCCGGTTCAACATCTATATCATATTCCTGGTTATTATTGTTATAAAACCGTAAGGCACTTTCCCTTCTTTCATAGAGCATTTTCTTCAGCTCCCTGCGCATCTGCGCCTTCATCGCTTCACCCGGGGTTGCTTTCTCATCCATAAACCGGGTAAAATCATACCGGTTGCCACCTGACCAGCGCATCAGTTCCTGTTCACTGTATATACTCCTGGATCTTCCCACACTGTCGGCAAATTCAAACTCCCGCGGATTTTCAGGCACCAGCCCTGCGACGGCCAGTTTCCAGTTAAGGTCATCTTTCTTCATTTTATACATGAAGAAATACATATACCCTTTCTTTCCTTTATAGGCAGTCACCATCCGGTCCGCATAGAGCAGCGAATCCGGTTTATCATAGGATTTCAACCGGATCAATGCACTTTTGCCCAGGTCAAGGTGATTATTATACATCGCCGGAAATTTATCCGGCTTCTTCATCTCTTTCAGGTCGGTATACAGATCGTACCGGTAATCATCCAGACTCCCGAAATAACGTAGCAGGCTGTCCGGGTAAGGCCGGCCTTTCTTCATCAATTGAAGCAGGATATTGTACTTGAGCTTTTTATCATTGGAGGCCAGCATCTGGCTGATCAGCGGGGATACTGCAGGATGACTGTCCCAGAAAGGAATCAGTAGTTTGGCATACCGGGTCAGGTCATCGTTCCCGTCATCCGGATCGTCCTCATCACTGTTCTTTCCTTTCTTATCATCCTTACTGGCTTCTGCTTTCTGAATCGCCATCTTCTTCTCCGCAATCGCCTGCTTCTTTAATTCCTGCTTCGCTTCCAGCAGGAACTTATTATAATAGATTACATAATCAGAAGGCCTGAGCAGGTTACTGTCGGCCATTTCACCCAGCAGATCCATCACCGGTGATTTGTAGTCTCCCAGGTTCAGCAGGGGCAGCAGATCGGGCAATATGGTTTTAGTCAGCGCCAGGGAGTCTGATAATCTTTGCAGGAATCGTCCGTCATCCAGGTAACGATCCATTCCATATCTTTTATTGACCTGGTACAGGGTCCGGTTATAGTTATACTCATAATCATTGCTGAAATCGAGAACCGGCGGTTCATTGGCGATAATGGTTCTGAATAAACCATACGCGTAATCATTTTTATGGCGCAATAATCCCTGCAGCACCGGGTAAACCAGTTGTACAGTATCACCCAGCGAATAATAAAGTTCCCGGAGATAATCTGCCGAAACCGTTGTTTTAATTTCCCCCAGTTTACCGATCAGTTCCTTCTTGGTGTTCAGGTATTTCTTTTGCTCCCAGTTACAGGCCATAATCGCATTTTTCAGCGCAGGCAGATCGGTGGAATCCAGGAAAATTTCGGTGATATTGTTCAGGGCTTTTTTCCGGACGATTGTATCCTTACTGCGGAGATCCTCAAAAAACAAGGCCGATTTTTTTTCGAAGGGGTTCAGGCTTTTGAGTGTATCGGCCGGGGTAAAGGTCTCGTAAAACTGTTTGACAAAATCACTGGGCGGTGTCAGGGTATCAGTCAGCGAAGTGAGGGTAAAAGTCACCCCGTCCTTATAAAAGGCCTTATACCAGATCGCCCGGCTGCTGCCGGTATCCGTAACAATGATATCCCAGATTCTCCGGTTACCCGGCAGGGTTATCTTCTTGTATTTTTTTATGATCCAGGTGGAATCATCCTGGTAATAGAAACCACTGTCCAGGGTAAGCCGGCTGCTGTCCTTAGAATAATGATAACGGGAGGATTTAAAAAAGGCCACATGTATTTTTTCCCCGGTGGTGTCATTTTCAATCAGTTTGCCACGGAAAGCACCGCTTTCCAGCAATTGTTCTTCGGTTTCTTCATCTTCATCACCCGCTATTACATCAGGCGAGATATCCAGTTTGATTTTTTTCTCTTCGGGAAACACAGGAGTCTGTACACTAAAATACAGCGCTGTATCTTTTTCGGCACGTGCTGCCCGGTAATGCAGGGGCTTGATCTCAAAGGATTGCAGGAAACGCTGCATATCCGGCTGCTCCTGTTTACCATGTGCCACCAGGGTATAATAATGAGGCCCCTGAATCAGGTAGCGTACCTCAAACAAGCCTCCTTGTTTATCACGGTATTTTGCTTCCAGTGCCGGATACCCTTTATAGATGGTTTGCTTCCGTTGAAGCGCACTGTCAATAAATTCTGAAGCCATAAAGCTCTCTTCCATCAGGGCCAGGTCAAAGGTGTCTTCTTCGGCAAACCCATAGTTATGGATATCTGTCCGGATCACACGGTACTGGGTGGCGGTTGTTTTATCTTCAGCATCATAGATCCAGCTTCCATCATTACCGGTATAAGGCAGGTGTGGAAGGTCCACAGCAAATCCGCCATAAGCGGGAGAAAATTTCTTCCAGCCATTCACCGGCTCAGTGGCCGGCCGGTATTCTTTCAGTTGTATGCTGCTAAAAAAACGTTTGGCTTCATCACCGGCTTTCACATAATCGCTGTTCCCACTCATTTTAAAAAACAATACTTCAAAAGGGGTGACGAAAATATGATAGCGCTGCATATCACCCCGGCGGGTGCGGTTAATAATATCAAATCCCTTGTACCCGTTTTTCACCACCGGTGTTTTTGAAATGATTTTACCGGGTATATTTTCATAGAGCAGGCTGTCCACTTTTTTCAGCACATCATCCGTACTGTTGTTCCAGAGCCAGGCATTGGTCATGACACGGGTCACCATATAATAACTTCCGTTGGCCATATCCGCATATTGCTGCTGATCAAGGGCCGCGTCATCGCCGGCTTTATAAAACTTACCGGGGATATCCACTTTAAAAAAACCATCCTCCGACTGTGCGGTTTTAAATTCCACCGGTACCCGGAGTTTATCCACCAGGTCTTTGGTTTTGCTGGCCCGCTCTCCCATTTTCACCGGGCGGAGTTTATATCCTTTGGCCCTTAGCATCTCGATCACTCCCCGGTTTCCGGGAAGATGGGCGGCACCCACACCGACAAACAGGGTACTTCCTGATTTGATAATCGAATCAATTGATTTTGCCTGAATCTCATTACGGCGATAAAGAAATTTCTCATCAAAGGCCGCCGAAAAGCTATTATAGGTATTAATGGAATCCAGCAAGTCAAGGTCGCCCTTACGGTAGGCTTCCTGCAGTTTATCGGATGAATACTCCTCGTCCATATCCCCGTAACTCCGTTCTTTCCTGTTTTTCTCTTTGGCCGCATCTTTATAGGCTTCCATCATCAGCCGCATGCTCTCCCCGTAATCTTCCACCCCGGCCACTTTTTTGCCCCATTTCTTTCCGCACTGGTAGATATACATATCGAGGTACGTGTCTTCTTCAAAATCAGCCGACTCATTGCCATAAGTCCGGTAAAGCAGGTTATTGATCGTGGAGGGGTTGCTGAACATAGAACGCTCGAGCTTGCCATCGTACTTGAAAAATTTGAGTGTCTTAATGGTCAGGTAGTCGGAGGGCATGGACATGGATCCTCTCCAGCCACCAGAACCACCCCTGCTTCCTTCGAGGTCATACTTACTCATATCTTCCTGCCATGTTTCGGGATTGGTTTCGAGTGCCACCACCTGCGCACTTTTTACCGCGAGATAAAATGAATCCGGCAGGTTGAATGCCATCTTGCTGCTGACATGCATGGTACCGACCAGGTAAGAGGGTTTTTTGACCCCGTTTCCGGAGATCTCCCATAAAATGCTGGGGTATTTTTTTTCTTTTATAACGGTTTGCGCCTGAACGAATAAAACGGAGAAGGCGGAAAAAAGGCATAAGGTTAGTCGCTTCATACAGGGGTATTCCGGAAATACCGGGACTTTTGTGATTAACAAATGTAAGATGCCGATTTCCAATAAAAGCATAAAATGATCAGGATGAAGGGGCTAAAGGGAAAATTCCCAGGCGGTTGGTTTCCTAAGCTCCATCCAGATAAATGCCCGGAATTCCTTAAAAAACCGTAATTTTGCCCGCCGCCAAAGGAGCATATCCGGCGGTATTGAACAGTCGCTTTGACCAGACCCGGCGCCGTAAGGCCGGCAAGGAAGAGCCCCGGCGTTTAGCCAGGTTTGCGTCATGAGACTATCGTACTAAACCCAAACACTCATGAAGCTTTCACAATTCCGATTCGACCTTCCCTTAAATCTCATTGCACAAACACCCACCAAAAGACGTGAGGATTCCCGGATGATGGTGGTACATCGCCATACCGGGGAGATTGAAAACAAGTATTTCCGCGACATCATGGACTATTTTGATGACAAGGATTGCTTCGTGGTGAACAACACAAAAGTGTTCCCCGCTCGTATGTATGGCCGGAAAGAAAAGACCGGTGCCAAGATTGAGGTTTTCCTGCTCCGTGAACTGAATAAGCCCAATCGTCTCTGGGATGTGATCGTTGATCCCGCAAGAAAGATCCGCGTTGGTAACAAACTGTATTTCGGCGACCAGGAAGACCTGGTAGCAGAAGTTATTGATAACACCACCAGCCGTGGCCGTACGATCCGCTTCCTTTGGGAAGGTTCTGAAGAAGAGTTTCGCGCCCAACTGGAAAAACTGGGTGAAACGCCCCTCCCCAAGTATATCAAACGCAAACCCGACGAAGAAGATAAAGAACGCTACCAGACCGTTTATGCAAAACATGAAGGAGCCGTAGCCGCTCCCACAGCGGGTCTGCATTTCAGCCGTGAGCTGATCAAGCGTCTCGAAATAAAAGGCATCCGTTTTGCCGAAGTAACCCTGCATACCGGTCTGGGTACTTTCCGCCCCATCGAAGTGGAAGACCTGAGCAAGCACAAAATGGATGCGGAATATTACAATATTGACGAAACCGCCTGTAAAGTGGTGAACCGGGCAAAAGAATACGGACACCGTGTATGTTCAGTTGGTACGACGACCATGCGTGCCCTCGAATCTTCATTCACCGCACAGAAATTACTGAAGCCTTCTGAAGGATGGACCAATATGTTTATCCATCCACCATACGATTTCAGTATTGCCGATTCACTGGTGACCAACTTCCACCTGCCCAAGACCAGTCTCCTGATCATGACCTGCGCCTTTGCCGGTTATGAACTCGCCATGGAGGCTTAT
>CAZYTV010000213.1:0-7885 GCA_964650455.1 uncultured Chitinophaga sp.
TATTGGGTGGGTGGTACAGCCGCTGCAACAGGTATTACAACCGGTACCAACTGGAATACTTCCCTGGATGGACTGGGTAGTTCAAGACCTTCTTCCACCGGGGCTACTGATATTCTGATTTTTGACGGGACTAATTTAGGAGGAACAGTTCCGGCAACCGGTCCCGCTGCGATTCTCGCCAACAGCAGCATTACCTGTGCCCAGATTAAAATAACCAACAATGCGGTAATCAACCTCACCCGGCCAACTTCGGGTACCAGTACAATAACCGTCAGTGGAGGCAGTGGCGAAGATTTTGTAATTGATGCCGGTAGTACTTTATCAGTCCCACCCAGTACTGCGGGCAGTATGCGTATTGCCATGGCTGCAGCAAATACCGGAAGAGTGAGTGGTACCTTAAGTATCATTTCCGGTCAGCAGTTCCGTTTTGATAATACCACAGGCGGAACCCCCGGTGCTTTTATCTTCACCAGTGGTTCCAGCTTCACCAGTAATATTACCTCCGCTTCTTCTTCTTATGCATTTGGCAGCGGCACCCAGTCAACAGAAAAATGGGTGGTTTTTGAAGACGGTGCTCATCTTTATTATGAAGGCGGATACAGTCCGATGGGAGGTACTGCCGGATATTCAGCTATTGATTTTAAACCCGGCAGTTTCTGGCATCACCGGGCCAATAACGGACTTGGCTCTTTTCTGAACCGGAAAGCCTTTGGAAATATTATTGTGGAAAATAACGCCACACTTACCGCTGATGGTCCTGTTTTCAGAATCAACAACCTGACTGTAACCGCAGGAGCCAGTTTCCTGAATTATTTATCCGGTCAGACGGCCATCATGGGTAACCTGCTGGTGGACGGAATATTCAGTACCCCCGTTGCCGCGAATAATGAAGTGATGTTTGCCGGAAATGCTCCGCAAACAATAGGAGGTGCCGGAACCATCAATGTGGCGAACCTGCTGGTCGCCGATCAAGCGCAAGTGAGTTTAAACAGAAATATAACAGCAGACCAGGGTGTTCTGGTGAATGGTCAACTGAACTTTTCAACGAATCAACTGACCGGAACCGGCACTTTTACCGCAGAAGGCATTGTGGTCCCCGGTGCAGGAACCGGAAATACAGTAGCCGGCTCTTATATTCTGCGTGGTGTTACCGGGATCAGCAGTGGTGCGAGAGGACAAACATTAAGCGGTGCCGGCCTGGCACCCAATACGATTCTGATCGCTTTTTCTGCCACGAATGACTCCGTGTATTTATCACAACCTATGACTGCAACGGCAACGGTGGTGGCCATAACAACAACCACTTCCGGTGCCACACTGGAAACGGCCAATACAAACGGTTTTGATTCGTCAACAGGCTCCGTTGCGGTAGCCGGAAATAAAATCTATAGCGATAGTATCAGCTATATTATCAATGCAGCCACTACGGTTCCCTTTGGCGTGAGTACCGGATCAACGGCATCTTCTGTTCATACCGGTTCCGTGGTGATCAATGCACCCATTACCGTCAATAAGGGTGTTACCATCAATGAATGGCTGACCATGAATGGTAAAATCACCCTGCGTCCGCTGGATACCCTTCATATAATGAGCGGAGCGCTGATCAATGGAACAATAAATGCAACAAACTATATTGCTACCGATTATAACAGCACCAGTGGTGCACAAAGTGTACTCCGTTATGATAATGCCACTGGTTCTGTTTTACTGCCGATTGGAACGGTGAATTATTATTTACCGGCAACGGTTACTCCGCTATCAGCTTCTTCATTCACAGCGGCAGTATTTGAAGGCATCACTTCTTCCGGTACGGTAACCGGCACAGCACTTACACCCACCCAACGGCAAACTGTCGTGAATGCGGTATGGAATATCACGCGGATTACTGGTTCCGGTGATGCCGATCTGCAACTGGGATGGAATACCGCATTGGAAGGATCCAGTTTTACCACCCTGCCGTCCACTGACATAGGTCTGATCATTAATAGTGGCAGTTCATGGACATTGCCAACCGGTACCGGTGATAATACCGCCAATACGGTGCTGGCAACAGTAAGTGCTTTTGGCTCATTCGGAGCGGGAGCGATTCCCCCTACACAGCCATTTGTATTCAACCCGCTGCCGGAGAAAACTTATGGCAACGCGGACTTCAATGGTGGTGCCACCAGCCTGAATACCACGCAGCCGATTTTATATGCCAGCAGTAATTCATCTGTTGCCACCATTGTTAACGGCGATATTCATATTACGGGCGCCGGCTCAGCCGATATTACTGCATCACAGGCCAGTGACGGATTTTATCCGGCTGCCAGTGTTACAAGGACCCTCACAGTAATTAAAGCCCCGCTGACCATCACGGCAGATAATAAACTGAAATTTGAAGGACAGGCAAACCCCGTTTTGACAGCCACTTATACCGGCTTTGTATTGTCTGAAACACCTGCTGCCCTGCTGACGCCTGCTGTACTCAATACGACGGCTGTACAATCATCAGCCCCCGGATCCTACCCGATCACAGTGAGTGGTGCCACCTCATCTAATTATACTATTACGTTTGTAAACGGAGTGATGACCATTCAGCCTAAAACAAACCAAACCATCACTTTTAATGCGTTTGCAGTTAAAACGTATGGCAATGCTGATTTCCCGATAGGCGCCACCAGCACTAATTCCACTATTCCTGTTACCTATACCAGCAGTAATACAAGTGTGGCAACCATTGCAGGTAACAATATCCATATTACCGGGGCAGGTACCGCCACCATTACTGCTTCACAGGCCGGAAATGAAGGTTATTTCCCCGCAACAGATGTACAGCGTACACTGACGGTAAACAAAGTAAACCTGACCGTACGGGTGATGGATACCACAAAAATCCAGGGGCAGGTGAATCCGGAATTCAGGGTAACGTATACCGGGTTTGTACCGGGTGAAACAGTGGTTAACCTGACCACCGCACCAGTGATATCAACGACGGCGGAAACAATTTCCGCCCCGGGATACTATACCCTGACACCAGGTGCCGGTGTATCGCAGAATTATACATTCGTGTATGTTACCGGACGATTAACGATCTATCCTCCGGGCGGTAACAGCCAGCAGTATATCAATGCCTTTATGAGC
Organism: uncultured Chitinophaga sp.; assembly: GCA_964650455.1. GTDB lineage: Bacteria > Bacteroidota > Bacteroidia > Chitinophagales > Chitinophagaceae > JJ008. The sequence goes on from CAZYTV010000213.1 coordinate 3,124, forward strand.
AGTTCTTCTTCATTGACAGTACGCGTATTTTCAGTGGAACCTGCGTTGGGTGATATTGTACTCTGGGATATTTCAGGAAGACCAATGGCCCGTAAGAACCTGTTTATGCCGGTTGGGTTCAGCAGTACGGATCTGCCTGTGTCATTATTACCTTCTGGTATTTATATCGTTACTGTAAAAGGGAGCGGAGTGAATCTGAAAAAAACGATAGCAATTATTAAATAAGCGGAATATGAAAAAGATACTGTTTTCGGTTTTGCTCTTATTAACCGCTGGCATGACTCCTGTGTTGGTGGTCGCCCAGAAAGGATTGCCCCGGGTTTATTCATTGAGCGCGGAAGCGCTGAAGAATAACAAATCCCGTATTGCTGCCAAAGATCCTACCATCATGGGTGCTTATAAGCAATTGCTAAAAGATGCGGATAAAGCATTGCAATTCGGTCCCGTGAGTGTCATGGAGAAAAAATTTCTGCCACCCAGTGGTGACAGGCACGACTATATGAGCCTGGCTCCCTATCACTGGCCTGATCCGGCAAAGGCAGATGGCCTGCCCTATATCAGGAAAGACGGACAGACGAACCCGGAAGTAAAAGAGTATAAGGATAAAGAGTACATGCCTCAGTTATGCAGTGAAGTGCATACCCTTGCCCTGGCCTATTATTTTACCGGTGAGCGATTATACGCAACGCATGCGGCCCTTTTAGTACGGGTGTGGTTCCTGGACACCGCCACCCGGATGAACCCCAACCTGAATTATGGCCAGGCCATAAAAGGGGTGACTACGGGAAGAGGAGCGGGGATGATTGATACCCGTCATTTCGTCAAGCTGATTGATGCATTGGGTTTACTCCATGGATCACCAGACTGGAAAGAAAAGGATCAGCAGGGGATGAAACAATGGTTCAGGGATTTCCTGCTATGGATGCAGACCAGTAAGATCGGCAGGGATGAAATGGATGCGGATAATAACCATGGTGCCTGGTATGATGCACAGCGCCTGGCAATGGCTTTATTTACGGAGGATAAACAGCTCGCCGCTGAAGTAGTGAAAAGTGCGGCAGGACGGCTGGATCAGCAAATGAACGGGGAAGGCTTTTTCCCGAAAGAGCTGGCCCGCACCATATCCCTTCATTATTCCACATTTGTACTGCATGCTTTTTTTGCCATTGCAAATATGGCGGAACATACCGGTACTGATTTCTGGAACATCACCACGCCTTCCGGCAAATCACTTCATAAAGCATTTGACGCGATCCGGCCTTTCCTGGCCAGAGAGAAGGACTGGGGTGGACAGCAGATCAAACCTTTTGCGTTTGAAGACGGCTACCCCGTACTGTATGAAGGAGCTGCGCATTTCAAATGTAAAACCTGTAAAGAAGATATAAAAAGACTGGCGGCAGATAAGGCGGAACGGCTGCTGCTCCATTTAATATACCAATAACGATTTGTAAATATTTAAACTGCAATTATGAAAAAAATGCTTTGCTTGTCTTTGACCGTGCTGTTGTTCGGACTTGCCGCAATGGCCCAGAAAAAGACAATTACCGGTAAAGTAACGAATCAGCTTACTGGAGAACCACTGCAGGGAGTCTCTATCCTTGTTGACAAGCAAAAAGGAGGAACGACCACCAGGGCGGATGGTACCTATAGTATCGTTGTGCAGAACGGCGGCACAACCCTGATTTTTTCCTATGTGGGTTTTGCTTCACAGTCTGTTTCTGCTGAAGGAAAAACAGTGGTGGATATTCCCTTGGTACCGGCGGTGATTGATAACAGTGAAGTGGTGGTGATCGGTTATGGTACCCAGAAGAAATCGCATCTTACCGGTGCGGTTTCCAAGTATAAGAATGAAAAAATTGATGAAACCCCGAACTCCAGGCTTGACCAGGCCCTGCAGGGAAAAATTGCAGGCGTGCAGGTACAGAATATATCATCTGAAGCGGGTTCTGATCCCAAGATCAGGGTCAGGGGAATCAGTTCTATCAATGCCGGTGCTAACCCGCTGGTGGTGGTGGATGGTCATCCGGTACCAGATGGATTGGCGTTTGTGAATATGGCGGATGTGGAATCCGTGGAAGTCCTGAAAGATGCAGCATCTTCTGCGATTTACGGCTCCAGGGGAGCCAGTGGGGTGATCATTATTACCACCAAGAGCGGTAAAGCGGATAAACCAAAGTATTCCATTAAATTTTCAACCGGGGCCAAAACGCAGTATGAACTTTACCCGATGATGAGCACATCGGAATATACAAACATGCTATTCTATGAAGCTGCATTGAAATCAAAGGATCCAAGTATAACACCGCCCACCGGAACAGGCATTATCGCCAACAATGAAAGAGCCGCTTATGTGGTGGAGAATACCATCATGGGGGGATATGGTGCTAACTGGCAACAGGAGGCCCTGCGTAATGCCAATGTACGTAACCTGCAGATCAGTGTTTCCGGAGGTTCAAGACAGGTGAAATACTTTTTATCAGGTGGCTACCAGCGTGACCAGGGCATGATGCATCATAGTGAATATGATCGTTTCAATCTTCGTTCACGGCTGGATGTACAACTGGCTAAGAAAATGAAGCTGAGTTTTAACCTGAATCCCTCTTATATTAAAAGAGAAAGGCCCGCTGTCAACTTTATTGACTTTGTACGTTTCCAATCCTTCCTCCCCGTATATCATACAGAAGCCAGTGCTGCGTTTGTCAGCCAGGTACCCCAATGGGCGAATATCAAGGCAGGTGATTTTGCACAGGCCCGTCATTTCAACGGCAGGGTATATACAGGCCTGATGCCTGATGGCAGCCAGTGGATCACCACGTCCGCCACCGATCCGTTCAACACGGCAAATAATACCCCCAAGTCGGTCATGGAAACCCGGTCGATCAACTCTAACGATTACCGGGTGCTTAGTTCAGGTGACCTGACTTATAATATATTACCCGGACTTGATTTTAAAGCACTGGGCAGTGTATATATGAATTTTACGCAGGGACTTGATTTTACCAAACGGAATTCAAACAGGGAAGGAGATGTCAACAGGGGTGTATATACCAACCGCCTTTTTGTGGATATGCTTTCGGAAAACACCCTGAATTATACCAGGCAGCTTAAAGGGCATTCTGTGAATGTGCTGGCCGGATTTACTGCGCAGAAAACAAAAATAAAAGATGAACAGATCACTGGTTTTGATTATCCCAGTGATAATATCACCACGTTGAATACGGCTTTACAGATCGACCAGGCGAAGGAAGCCACTTTCAACCTGCGTAACCAGATCGGTTTGCTTTCCTATCTCGGCCGGTTTAATTATACTTATATGAACCGGTATTTATTATCTGCCAGTTACCGGGCGGATGGCAGTTCTTATTTCGCACCGGGTAATAAGTGGGGTTCATTCCCGTCATTGTCACTCGGATGGGTGGCCACCGAAGAAAAGTTCACTGAAAAACTTGACTGGCTGAGCAATCTCAAACTCAGGGCCAGTTATGGCGTAACCGGAAATAACCGGATCGTGGATTTTGCCTTTGTGGATTTATTATATGCCGCCAATTACCCCCTGGGTACCGGTACGGGTACAAGTGTGCTCGGACAAGTGCCTTCCAGGGATATACTCTCCAATACAGATATCACCTGGGAACGCACATTCCAGTATAATGGAGGTATTGATATAAGTTTATTCAGAAATGCGATTACGATTTCGGCAGATGTGTACCAATCAAAAACGGATCAGTTATTGCTAAGGCAGGCTGCCATGGGTTTTACCGGGGTGCCACTTGCCTGGAATAATATCGGTCGTTTGCAGAACAGGGGTGTTGAATTTGAGATAACTACTAATAATATCAAGAAGCAGGATTTCAGGTGGACGACCTCTGCGAATATTTCCCATAACCGGAATAAAATTCTTGAACTGGGCGAAGAAGCTTTTCTACTCAACCAGGGTGAACGTACTGAATTGTACATGAACCGTGTCGGCGAACCGCTGATCCAGTACTTTGGCTATAAAACGGATGGTGTATGGCTTTCCCAGGCCGATATCACCGCTGCCCAGGCAGCAGGACTGTCCAGTCCACTGAGTAATGTATTTGTACCGGGTGGTTTGAAACTGGTGGATGTAAATGGAGACAAGATCATCAATGCGGATGACCGTGTGGTTACCGGTTCTCCTTATGCTGATTTTAACTGGGGGGTGACCAACAACTTCACTTATAAGTCATTTGACCTCAGTTTTATGCTGCAGGGTGTTCAGGGCGGGCAACTCGTAAACGGGGATCCTAATTACAATGAGACAAAACGTTATAATAAGAATTACAATGCCAACCGCTGGCTGAGTCCCATGTTCCCCGGTGATGGTAAAACACCCTATTCAACCGTCGGGTTTAACTGGATGCTGACCGATTATGTGGTGGAAGATGCTTCTTATTATGCTTTACGGGAAGTGATTGTCGGGTTTACCTTACCAGAGAAAACCGCCAAACGGGTTGGATTAAGTTCACTCCGGATTTATGCATCAGGACAAAATTTATTTTTCAATTCTGCCTCCGGATACAGGGGAATCAATACAGAGGCCCGTTTTACAACCGGACCGTATAATACACCCCTGGCAGATGGCTATCAGCGTGGAAGTTTCCCAATGCCTAAAACCATCATTTTTGGTATCGACATTAACTTCTAACCGATTAATCTTAATAATATGAAACGTATACATTATATCTTACTCTTCGGTTGCTTCGGATTGTTTTCCTGTAAAAAGGTAATCGATCTGTAC
>CAZYTV010000214.1:0-7884 GCA_964650455.1 uncultured Chitinophaga sp.
TCGCTGAAAAGGCAAAGGAGCATGTACGGGAAAGTAAAGCCTCTGCCTGGGCTAAATTCATTACCCCTGTCAAAAAACAGGTAGCCAGGGCTACGGACCTGATTCATGCCATGGCCAAAGCAATGCCGGAAAAAAGCGAGGAACTGCATAAAGTCGCTCTCGAACTTTCGGCCAACCGTGAGCCGCTGCGCCGAGATGTGCAAAAGGGATTAAATGCGGCTTTGAATATTGCAGGTAATCATGATGCGGCATTCTGGACCCGGGATTATTACAAAGACCTGCAGGAAGAAAATAAAAAATTTTACAATACTCATTTATACAACGAAGGGCCCAAAAGTGCCCTGCATGTACAGGAAGTGCATGCGGTTATCCATGCGGATGCGCCGGTGCTGAACGGATTTGAAATACTGAACCGGTATTTTGATGAACTTTTTACCAGTAATCCCAAAGTACTGGCTTGCGGGGAAGACCTGGGTTATATCGGGGATGTCAACCAGGGATTCAGCGGATTACAGCAAAAGCATGGAGCAGAACGCATTTTTGATACCGGCATCCGCGAGCTGACCATTATGGGACAGGGTGTGGGACTTGCTTTAAGGGGACTTCGCCCGATTGCAGAAATACAATATCTCGATTACCTCCTTTATGGATTACAACCCCTGAGTGATGATGTATCCACCCTGCATTATCGAACCGGCGGTCACCAGAGCTGCCCGCTGATCGTGCGCACCCGCGGGCACCGGCTCGAGGGTATCTGGCACAGCGGCTCGCCAATGGGGATGATCATCAACTCACTCCGTGGCATGTATGTATGCGTTCCCCGCAATATGACACAGGCCGCCGGGATGTATAATACGTTACTCCGCAGCAATGATCCCGGTCTGGTGATCGAATGCCTGAACGGGTACCGCCTCAAAGAAAAACTGCCTTCCAACCTGATGGAGTTTACGGTGCCATTGGGAATTCCGGAAGTATTAAAAGAGGGAACAGACATAACGATTGTATCCTATGGTTCCACCCTGCGGATTATTCATGATGCAGTGCATATGCTCGAAACGGAAGGCGTAAGCTGTGAGATTATTGACGTGCAGACCCTCCTGCCTTTTGACATCCATCATACGATCCTTGATTCTCTCAAAAAGACCAACCGCATCGTTTTCGTTGATGAAGATGTACCGGGCGGAGCTGCCGCATATATGTTCAATAAAGTCTTGGAAGAACAGGGCGGCTATAAATTCCTGGATGTGGCACCACGCACCATTACTGCAAAAGACCACCGGACGGCTTATGGCAGCGATGGCGATTATTTCAGCAAGCCCAATGCGGAAGAGATACAGGCAGTAATTAAGGAGATGATGAGAGAGTAAGGCAATAGGACAAGTTTGTAGTTAGTAGTTTGTAGTCAACAACCCATCCTAAGAACTGTAACTTCAAAGCACGTCAGTTGTACTTCGCACTTCGTACCTCGTACTTCGTACCTCGTACTTCGTACTTTGTATTCTGTACTTTTTACAACGCATCTTACAACCTTTTACGTCATTTATTATGAAGCTTACACTATACCAGATCGACGCCTTTACCGATACTTTATTCGGAGGCAATCCTGCCGCAGTCATTCCATTAAAAAAATGGCTGGATACAACACTGCTTCAAAAGATTGCGCTGGAGAATAATCTCAGCGAAACGGTATTCTTTGTGCCTTCTAAAATGAATGGGGTGGATTTTGATATCCGCTGGTTTACACCCACGGTGGAGATCAATCTTTGCGGACATGCCACCCTGGCTTCTTCCTATGTGATTTTTGAAATACTCAAAACGAATAAACGGAAAATCATTTTCCATTCACAGAGTGGAATGCTTACGGTAAAAAAAGAGAAAGGTAAAATGTGGATGGACTTCCCTTCCTGGAAACCGGAGCGGACAACTGATTATCCGGACACCCTCAGCCAGTTGCTGGGTGGGGCAGAAGTGGTGGGGGTATACAAACACAGGGACTGGCTGGTGGAACTGCAAAATGAAGAAGCTGTACTTACGTGCGAACCGGATTTTACAGGAATGAAAAAGTACATGGATAAACTTATTATTACCGCACCCGGTAAGGAGTTTGATTTTGTGTCGCGGTTTTTTGCTCCGGGTGCCGGTGTTAATGAAGACCCCGTAACCGGTTCAGCACATTCCCAACTGATTCCATTCTGGTCAGAGAAATTACGTAAACATAAAATGACTGCGCGACAACTTTCTGCCAGGGGCGGAACCCTGTATTGCGAACAGCTCAATACCGAACGGGTCCTGATGGGAGGGGAGTGTGTGTACTATATGAAAGGGGTGATTACGCTTCCTTAATCCAGAAATTTCTGCTTCAGGGCCGGAGTGGGTATCATACAGGATTCCTGGCGGCCAAACCACCGGTAACGATTACGTGCAATCCAGTTGTACACTCCGTCACGGATAAACCGGGGTACAATGATATAAACATAAAACAGGGACCAGGGCAAACCCAGTAGTTTAAGCATCCGCAGGGCTCCGGTGGAATGGGTATAAATTTTGTCACCTTCGGCCAGTATAAATGAATTCAGTGAATCAGCAGGCAGGCCATGCTTTACCAGTATTTCCTGGCCTGTTTTGCCCTGCAGGGCGGCAAAACGAAACTGATCTTTTTTATCCCTTCGTATAACAAATTGCACTGATTGGTTACAAAGATTACAAACCCCGTCAAACAGGACCACCGGATGTGTTTCGTTCATCGGGTAAAGGTAGGGTTTGCCGGCTAAAATTTTTATCGGATCGTTTTCCGGTTTTGTTAACAGGAGAGGCTGTCCTGATGTCCATCTGATGTTTTAACTTGTGGCCGGAAGCAATGCTTATTATGCTGTTTCAGAAATATATATTATATGCGATACCTGCTTGTAATCGGAGTATTCATCTCCCTGCTGTCCTGCGATTCTTCGGCTGATGGAAAAAAAGGAACGGTAAAAGACAATCGCCCTGTAAATACAGATACGGCCATTCCTCCCGTTCAAAATACGGACACCCTTCCTTTACCTGCGCCGGAGCCGGAAAAAACTAAAGTAAGTGAAGTGGCCAGCCCCTGTTCCCGCCTGGCATTTTTTCAGCCGGGTTCAGAAATTGTAACTGCGAATTACAATGATAAAGGAGAAGAGATGTCAAAGCAGTTAGTCAGGATTTTATCCATCAAGGAAAAAAAAGGCATTACAACGGCCACTGCAGAAGTATTTGAAATGCTTACCGGTGTAAAGGAAAAGGCAACGCCATCCAGGTTTGAGTATCAGTGTGACGGGAAGAATATCTTTTTCAACATTGAGTCCATATTCAACCAGGGCAAGAAGAATAAGGAAACCGGGGTCACTTCCTCCCTGATATCATTTCCTATACAGGTGAAAGAAGGCCAGACCCTGCCCGATGCCCGTGGATTTATCAACAGCCAGAGGGGTGATAAGAAAGTGTCCATGAAATATGTGTTTAAGGATCGTAAAGTGGGCACTATTGAAGAACTGACCACCCCCGGCGGCACCTGGAAATGTTATAAGATCAGCAATGCGGTTGAAGTGGAAATGGATATTCCCGGCATGGATGAGAATGCTAAAGCCATGATGAAGCAAATGCAGCGTATCATGAAAATGACCACCAGTACCTGGCTTGCGCCTGATTTTGGTATTGTAAAAATGGAAATATATATGAATGGGGAACTTAAATCAAGTAATGAAGTTGTGGCGGTGAAGAGGTGAATGGGCTTTATATTAGTGACGGCATTAAAAATGGAACCCCCCGAAATTGGAGGGTTCCATTTTTCTTTATATTAAATTGAAATTACCATTATCACGCCCCCATTCCCCATTTTCCATTCCCCACTCACCATTCTCTTACCCCATATTATGGAATACTTTCTGGACATCGTCATCCTGTTCGAGTTTTTCGATCAGTTTACTGACGTCTTCTGCCTGTTCATCAGATAAAGGGACTGTGGTGGAGGGGATCCATTCCACCTCCGCGCTGAGCGGGGTGATACCTTTATCCTCGAGTGCTTTCTGCATGTGACCAAAATCAGTGAATCCGCAACGAACCACTAAAATATCATCTCCGTTTTCCGCGGTGCTTTCACCCAGTTCTTCCAGTCCAAAGTCAATCAGCTCCAGTTCCATATCCTCGGCATTCAGTCCTTCGGGTTTTAATTTGAATACCCCCATTTTTTTAAACTGGAAAGCCACACTGCCACTGTTGCCCATGGTGCCGCCGCCTTTGTTGAAAAGGGATTTTACATTAGCCACCGTACGCACGTGGTTATCAGTGGCTGTTTCCACCAGCAGGGCCACTCCATGGGGGCCATAGCCTTCATAAAGAATCTCATCATAATTCACCAGTTCTTTACCCTGTGCCCTTTTAATAGCGGCTTCCACCCTGTCCTTCGGCATGCCTACGCTTCGGGCATTCTGAAAACAACGGCGCAGGGCGGCATTTGAATTAGGATCGGGGCCACCGGCTTTTACCGCAATGATAATCTCTTTGCCAATACGTGTAAAGTTTTTGGCCATCTTGTCCCAGCGGGCAAACATCGAGGCTTTACGTACTTCAAAAATCCTTCCCATAGTAGTTATTTGTTAATTCCGGCGGATGCCGGAGGGGCTGCAAATTTAAGGAAAAGTCGGCAGTCATCAGTCTGCAGTCTGCAGTCGGCAATCGGCAGATCATTCTTAGAACTACTGTCTACTGCCAACTGCTGGCTGGCGACTGAAAAAAACCCCTGAAGCAACCAGTACTCCAGGGGTTTGAATGTTGATACTTAGAAGTATTACTTTTTCTCAAAGTCATCTGCGGTTGGCAGGATGTCTTTATAATTCCTAAGCTTACTGCGTTTGCGGCTGTAGGCAAAATAAACCACCAGGCCAACACCCATCCACATAAAGGCGACTTTCAGGGTTTGGGTATCCAGGCCAACAATCATCAGCGTGCAGATCACGGCACCAAGGGTACTTACAACTGGTACCAGCGGTGTGCGGAAAGGGCGTTCCAGGTTAGGGTTCTTCACCCGAAGGATCCAGACACCGATACTTACCAGTACGAAGGCGAACAGGGTTCCAAAACTGGTCAGATCACCCGCCACGTGTCCGGGTACAAAAGCGGCAAAGGCACCAACAAAAACAAAAAGGATCCAGTTGGCCTTATAAGGCGTTTTGTATTTAGGGTGGAGTTCTCCAAACGCTTTGGGAATCAGGCCATCATTACTCATGGTATAGAAAATACGGCTTTGTCCCATCAGCATCACCAGAATTACCGATGAGAAACCGGCCAGGATAGCAATAGTTACCGCTTTGGCCAGCCAGGCATAACCTGTCATATAAGTACTGATTGCATAGGCCACCGAAGCTTCCCTTCCTTTTTCAGGATCAACGAAGTCCTTCCAGGGGGCCACACCCGTCAGCACGTGCCCAAAGAGTATATATAAGATCGTACAAACCACCAGTGATCCCAGGATACCAATTGGCATATCCCTTTTCGGATTCTTGGCTTCCTGTGCGGCCGTACTTACCGCATCAAAGCCGATAAAGGCAAAGAATACGATTGCTGCACCGCCAAGCACACCTCCCCATCCGTGTTTATTCCAGCCACTGTAATCGGCAATCACTTTACCAGCCTGGTCTGCCACTGCCTGTGTTCCTTCCGGAATCATATATGGTGTGTGATTTTCAGGTTTGATAAACTGCCAGCCAATAGCAATGAATAAGATTACGATGGCCACTTTAATGAATACAATGATCATATTCACAAAAGCTGATTCCTGGGTACCCCTGATCAGCAGCAGGGTCAGGGCGAGCAGGATAACCAGGGCAGGAGCATTCATGATACCGGAATGGTGTACACCGGCTGTATCGGTAAAGCTTTCTAAAGGCGAGTGGCACCATTCATATGGTATGGCCCCTCCTAAAAGCTTGTTTAAATATTCACTCCAGGCAATAGAAACCGTGGCTGCTCCAAGGGCATATTCCATGATCAGGGCCCATCCAATGATCCAGGCGATCAGTTCACCCATGGTTACATAAGAATAAGCATACGCACTGCCCGCGATCGGGATCATGGAGGCAAATTCCGCATAACACAAGCCGGCAAATGCACAACCAATAGCCGCTACCACAAAGGAAAGGGTAACAGCCGGACCCGCCGCTTGTCCGGCAGCCGCAGCTGTACGTACAAAAAGGCCTGCACCAATAATAGCTCCGATACCCAGCGCGATCAGGTTGCCGGCACCTAATGTTCTTTTCAAGCCCTTTTCAGAATCCGCCGCCTGCGCCAGAATCTGATCCAAAGGCTTCTTGACAAATAAACTCATGAGTTGATTTTTAGTGAGTGACTAAGATAAGTATTGAATTGATATTAAAATCTGTCTTTTTTTAACCGGTTCAGGCCTTTTTTTGAGTGGAAATGGCCACGTAATATAACGGTACACCCAGTAATACGATGACTAAACCGGGCCAGGTGAATTCTGGTTTATAAATGATGAGGAGGATACAGAAAGCAGCGCCCATTAATATATATAAAAATGGTAATACAGGATAACCAAATGCCTTGTATGGCCGCTCTGCATCCGGTCTTTTTTTCCGCAGGATAAATATGCCGATGATAGTCAGCATATAAAATAATACCACCACAAAGGAAATCATATCCAGTAAGTCGCCATACTTGCCACTCAGGCTCCAGATGGAAGCAGCGATGCACTGAATCCATAAGGCCACCTGGGGGACCGCGTTTTTATTGAGTTCGCCCACCTGTTTAAAAAACAATCCGTCTTTGGCCATCGTATAATACACACGGGCTCCGGCGAGGATCAACCCATTATTACATCCAAAGGTGGAGACCATGATGAGGATCGCGATCAGGATGGTGCCAAAAGAAGGGAATATTTTATTGGCCGCAGCTACCGCCACGCGGTCATCGGCTGGAAATGCCAGCTCATTCAGGGGCAGCACATTTAAATACATCAGGTTGGCGGAAACATAAATCACCGTCACGATCAGGGTGCCAAGAAATAAACTCAACCCGATATTCCTTTTCGGATTTTTCATTTCGCCGGCAATAAAGGTCACATTGTTCCAGGCATCACTGCTGAAAATGGAACCTACCATGGACGCGGCAATCGCCCCTAACAAAGCAGAACCGGAAATGCCCATCCAGGAAGTGGGATGCAATTGACCGGTGGCATCTTTCTGACCAAGGTCCTGTACAGCTGTAAATCCGGTTTTCCAGTTTTCGGCCCAGAAACTTTCTTTTACCAGCAGGAATCCAAAGGCAATCAGTCCGAAAAGAGCAAAGAGTTTAGCCGATGTAAATATGGTCTGGATGAATTTACCTTCTTTGATCCCTCTTGAATTGATATAGGTGAGCAGACAGATAATGGCGATGGCCACCAGTTGTCCAGAATACACTTTTATAATGCCCGCATCAAACAGGAAATAATTATTGCCCAGTTCAGGTACCAGGTAGGCCAGGAATTTGGAAAAAGCCACGCCCACTGCCGCAATTGTCGCGGTCTGAATCACGGCGAAAAAACTCCAGCCATACAGGAATCCCATCAACGGATTATAGGCTTCTTTCAGGTATACATACTGTCCGCCGGCCTTGGGAAACATCCCGCTCAGTTCCCCATAACTCAGGGCGGCCGACAGGGTCATAAAACCGGTGATCAGCCAAACAGCGATGAGCCAGCCGGCACTGCCGGTGTACCGGGTGATATCGGCACTGACAATAAAAATACCGGACCCGATCATGGAGCCGGCAACGATCATGGTGCCATCAAACAGACCCAGTGTGGGCTTAAAGGAACTTGCGTGTTCTGCCATACAATCAGTTTTGAAGCCTTGGTTAAAAGGGTAA
>CAZYTV010000215.1:0-7874 GCA_964650455.1 uncultured Chitinophaga sp.
ATATTTGATATATGGTGACCATTCGGCGTGGATGCCTCCAAACTGCAGGGTGATCCATTCCGGCTGGTACTGATGGGAGGACTGAGCGGTGCCCCGATGCTGACGACGGATCCCGATGCTGATATGCAAACAGCGATCAAATGCCTGGATGCACATACAAAACGAGCCGGTGATATCCGGATAGACCTGGCCAGTGCACTGGGAAGACCCATTAAAGACAACGACAAAACCGATAAAGAACATCTGCGGATTTTAGGTGAATATGGCCTCGGCTTTGAACACCTCGTGGATGCGGATGTAAACGGCAGAAGCCCTTTATTCAAAGATGAAAGCGGTGCCGTGGTGAAGAAGATGCAGGAATACAGTAAAGCATACCGGGACTATCTCGACCAAATAAAAGCCGGTCCCGCCCTGGTTTTAAAACTGCTGCTGAAAGCCGAACAGAAAACGATGGAAACAGTACCGGTAACCGGTGAAGTAACGATAACGGATGAAAAAGGGAAAGCAGTCACCCCTCCTGCCGGAATAATCATTGAATGGTATAAATCAGAAGGCAACCAGGAAACAAAAGTGGCTGAAGGAAAATCGCTGACAGATCATGCGGAGAAAAAAGGATATGTCACTTATAAGATTGTGCTGGTTCAAAAAACAAACGGCAAAACTCTTGAACTGGACAAAACCTACTGGAATCTTTCTGTCGAGACCTACAACCTGAATGATCCTTCCAAAGGCGTCAAACTGAAACTTCCAGCGCTCATAAAACAGTACGATATCGTGGATGTATCCGCAGAAATTCCGGCTGCGGTGAAAGGGAAAGCATTGAATTGCAGCTGGGGGTATGAGGCACTGGAGGGCATGAAAGACTGTAATCGTGCAAAAATTCAAATTACCAGTGAACAGACAATTAAAGGTGAAGACGGGAAAATCAACCTGCTGGATAGTATTTCCATAGGCCTGAGTGTGGAGATCCCGGAACCGGGCAAGCTTTACGGAACATCCAAATACATTACTCAACGGGTGAAATACCAGCACCTGTCTTTAAGTATTAAAACCACTGACATCTGGGAAGGTGGTGCTGGCAGCAACTGGGCCGGGCTTAAACGCAAACAAATTAATTCCCCCCAAAGAGTACCCCCATGGTCCGATTCTAAGAAAGCGGTTAGTACCGCTTCCGCTTATGCAACGATCAATATCAAATATGATAAGCCCTGGGGGGATGATATAAAAACAACCGAAGATCTGCAGGCTTATATCACCAAAGAATACAATATCGCCAATAACAAAGCAGTTACATTAAAAGCATTCAGCCTGGGAGATTTTAAAGGTTACGGCGTCTATACGCTGCAACGTTATGACCCGGGAGGGTGGAGTGATGCAGGTTACCGGGCAGCCGGTGCCTTTGCCGGGTTTGAAGGTTTTGTGATGAAGGGGAAAGCCTTCTTTAAAATAAACTGGTGGGCAGGTGCCAGTGGCGCATTTGACAATTCAGATCAGGGATGGATGATGAGTATGATCAAAATGCTGGACGCCGAATGTCAGTCGATAGTCGGCGGTATCAGTCTTCAACCCGATGGAAGACTGACCAAATCAGCTTACACCGGTCCGAAACCGGACGGCAGTGATTATCCGCAGGTAAGCATTGAACCCAAGTTGGACACCATACAGCCCGGAAGCAAGGTATTGGTTAAAGCCGTGATCAAAAATGATAAACCGGATTATGGCCCTTATACCTACAACTGGACCGGAAATGTGGAAGGTAACAGTACAGGAGCATCTGCGCAATTAGAATCCGGCCGGCCTGGCAAAAAAACAATTGCTGTAAGCGTGGACGGTACCACTCCTCCCGGCTCAGCTACCGTTGAATACGTGGTGGCCCCGTTAAAAGTAAAACTGACAAAGGTCTCCCCTTCCACAAACAAGATCATTGTGGGAATGCCGGTTGACCTCAGGGCCGATTTCATGAGTGCGGTTCCAGCCGGAAAAAAACTGCAATACCTGTGGCAACCACACCCGGAAGAAAAATTTGAACCATTTGAGGGAAGTAGCAATACCACCAAACTGGTCTTCTCCAAACCCGGCCTTAAAAAAATATGGGTACGGGTGCTGGATAAAACAACCACTGAAACCATTACCATGGGTGAATCGGAGCAACTGGAACTGGAAGTTGAAAAACCTGCCTTCAGGATAACCTTCTCTCCCGCCAAAGCATTGGTGGGCGAACAGGTTACAGCCAAAATCATCAGTGTACCGGACAAACTGGAAGAAGTCAGTTACCGCTGGATGCCATTGCCACCGAATACCCGGCAGTTGAAAGAATCACAGGATGGTTCTGAAATTATCTTCTACGCAAAAGATGCCCTGCAAATACCACTTGAAGTGATGGCTGTAGTCAAAGGCAGCGGAGAAGAACTGGGGAAAGTAAACGCTTACTTTAACGCAGAACGATTTACTGTAAAGGCAGAAGGACCCAAAATACAAGGACCCAAGCCCATGATCTGGAAACCGGGAGTGGGACTGGTGGAAGTGGACAAGGAAATTGCCGTACACCAGGTTGTGGAATTCAATACAATTGTCAGCCCGCAACCATCCGTTACAGTTACTTACCAATGGCAGGTAACGGAAGGAAATGCCGCTATCAGTAATCCTGCATCGCGGGATGCCAGGGTAACTGCACTTGAAACCGGAACAGCGAAACTGAAAGTAACTGTAAAAGATAATAATGGGGTGGAACTGGGAGATGCCATCGCCGTTTTCAATGCCACAATCAGCAATGAAATGATCACTAACGGGGCCAGCCAGAAAAAAGCGTTTGATGATAAAATGCAACTGGCCCGGCAACTGATCAAAGACGGCAAACTGGATGATGCATTTAAACTCGGTGAAGAACTCAAAGGAATGAATGCAAAGGATGCAGCCCCACTGCTGACTGAACTGGCTGAAGCCTGTAAGAAAGCGGGTAAAGAGGCTGCCTATGAACGTGACTTTACCCTGGCCATCAAACGGTATCAGCAAGCGCTGCAGATCAATCCCAACGATGCAACGGCTAAAACACAACTTGAACAAAACAAAAAATGGCAGAAGGACTGGGCGGCTATTGAATCAAAAGGCAATGAATTTGATGGACATGTAACCCGGAAAAACCTGCCTGGTGCACAGCAATGTATTACCGATTTAAATAAACTCCAGCTAAACATGCCCGGCCAGATGGGTAACAAATGGTCACTGGAGAAAAGCAGGCAATTCACCGATCTGCTGAAACGCTGTGATTCTGCTTATAACCTGACCAGGACAAACTGGACCAATGATTTCAAAGAGAAAGATTTTGAAAATGCACTACCCCGCCTGGAAGCATTCAAAGCAGAATGGACTGCCATGCCGGAGAGTATGAAGGAAATAGAAAGTTCGATCCTGTTGTGCAAAATGCAAATTGCTGAAAAGAAAAAAATCTATGAGGACTTCCTCGTTATCAAATCGAAATTTGAAAAAGGACTCCCCATAGATCCTAAACAAAATGCCACCACGATCGAATACGCTGCCAATACCCGTTTCAGCAGCAATGATTCCCGGCAGAAAGAAATGATCGAATTTGCCCGGAATATGGACAAACGGCAGAAGGAAATTATTGCCAACCGGGACAGAGCAACACAACTGAAAAAAGAAGGTCAACAGGCTGAATCAACCGGGCAGAAAGAAACAGCACTCGGCAAATACAAGGAAAGTGTGGCATTGATCCCTGATGCCGAACTCGATAACCGCATCAGCGTGCTGGAAAGCGAAGTAGCAGCAATCAGCACCAAAAAGGCAAGAGCAGATCAACTCTGGAATGACGGACTGAAATTAGCCGATAAGAAAAAAACAAAAAAAGACGGACTCGGTAAAATGAAGGAAAGCCTGGAATGGTGGAGTGATATGGATCGGGTGAAAAAAGTCAGAGAGCTGGAAAAAGAGATCAATGGAACATACAGCAATCTGGATATCCGGGGCACCTGGCGGCACGGAAATACGGAAACAATGACATTTTCAGCCTTGGGAAATGGCGAATATTCAGTTAGTGAAAAAGGATTTGATAATGCATCCGGTACGCTGTCAATGATGGGTGAAAACGGGATCATCAATTACACCACAAAAAACGGAATCACCGGTCAGTATATACTCAGTTTTTCGGCCGATGGCAGCAAAGCTACCGGCAAATGGTCAGACAACCGGAATGAATCCGGACTCAGGAGCTTTACCCGGATCAGCAAACCTGAACCACCAGTAATCATAACCACACCGGCCCCGGTAAAAAATCCTGAACCAGTAACCACCCAGGCCCCTACGAAGAAGAAAAAGAAGAGTTTCACAGATATTCTGGATGGTATTAATAAAGGATTGGGTAAAATAGACAGCACACTCAGCGGCAAAAAACCGGAACCTAAAAAAACAGAACCGTCAGGGCCAGTTACAACGCCGGGTAATAATGATGTGGGCGTAAACCCTGCAGATGCCGCGACAGAGGAAAAGATTTTTGATAATGGTAATATCGGTGGCGTATCCGGAGGTCCTTCCAAAGCAACGAAGTTTACTTTGGCAAAAGCCACTTTTATCACCCGTATTGAAAACTATCACTATTATAATGGCGGGAAAAAACCAGGCACTATTGCGATACAACACAGCAATGGCCAGAAATACGGTCCCTGGCAGGCCTATGGAGTAATTGGTCAGGGGGGCGTGCAAAATGCCTACTGGGTGGTACAACCGAAAATGCAGTTACCGGCCGGTACTTTCACCGTAATAGACAGTGATCCTTCCACCTGGTCACAAAATGGTCAATCAGGAGGAGCTGGTTTTACCACCGTATGGGCACCTAAAGGAAATAAACTGGTGACGCCAAAACCAAATGACCCTGGCTACACCATTGAGAATGTGGAAACAGGCGGCGGGGTCACCGCGGAAAAAGTCTATATAACAGGAGATATCGACAACCTTGGATTTGGATTTCCTAAAGGATTCGATGTATTCAGCGGCAATTCCACATCAAGTCATGGTTTCCCCTGGAAAACTAATCCGGCTGACGCTCCCGGTACAGACCGGATTATGGTAGGGTCAAGTGCCAGGAGCAACAGCGATGGCTATTCATCTTATACCAGCAGACCGGATAATAGTCCGCAGGCCATCACCCTGCTTTGTCCGACAAATGGGATGAGTGTAAAATCAGCCGTATTACAATTATTTGTTGATGACTTCCAGGCCATGGCATTTGGTTCAAAGTTTACAATTACCATTAATGAAAGAAGGGCTTTATTCTTAGAAGAAATCATTAATAGCTTAAATCAGACAGGTCCCATCGGCAAGCTCATCAGCGTAAAGATTCCGGCCGATTTTTTAAATGAAATACAAAAAGGGAAACTGGTCATCTTTATTGATGACGCAACAACCGGCCGCGGTGATGGCTATGCGATTGATTTTGTCCGGTTGATTATAAATCCTGTTTCCTATTCATATACCGGAACTATCACGGGTATAGTTAACCGGCCAGATGGTCAGCCTGCTGCCGGTGCCAGCATCAGCGCAGGAGGTATTATCAGTACGACAGCCAACAGTAAAGGCGAGTTTACACTAAGCAATGTACCGGCAGGAATGGTAAGTATTCATGCATCATACAATAACCATCATCATAAAACCATTTCAACCGACCTGGCTTCCGGAAAAACAATCAGGATAACGATCAGTCTGCCTGCGGATGAAAGCACTCCCGCCCCTTCGACACAACCCGTTACACCAGTAAATAACGAAACTGTAGCAACAGGTGTATTATATGGCACAGTTTTTAAAACCAGGGCAGAGGCTGGCAAAACAAACCCCTACGATCTGGAAGGGGTTCCAATACCAAATATGAGTGTATCCATCAATTATAGTCTGAATGGAAATAATATAACCAAATCAGCCATTACTGATGCCACCGGTAAGTTCAGGTTTACCGGCTTACCCCTGAATGTGGTGGTATCTGTAACCAGCCGGGGGGTAACGATTAAACGCCAGTTAACCAGTTCCGCCCCGCAATACGTGCAGTTTGGCTGGGATGGAGAAATTGAAATAAAATAAGTAAATGATGAATCCATTAATAGTCACCGGCCCGATTGTCAACAAATCCAGAAAGGTCATCCGGAATGCGTTTATAATAACGGGGCTGATGATAGCTGGCGCCTTCATTACCGGGTATAGCGGGTTGGATGGCATGAAAGGCGGGTATGCCCTGATCGTCCTTTTTGGATTTCTGGCGATGTCGGCCTTCGTAACAGCAATAGTATATATACCGAGGGCCCGCGAATTTGACAAACTGGTGAGCGAATTAAAACCACTGGCACACTGGACGTATACCGAAACGGAATGGAACAGCTTCATACAGGAAGATTTGAAAGAAAATATGTCAGTTAATAAAGCCACGTTGCGGCTGGTCATCATCGTATCCACTATAGTATTAGCGGTTCTTTTAATGGTTTACAGGGACAACCTGTTTATACTGATCATAGCTGGTATCATCG
Organism: uncultured Chitinophaga sp.; assembly: GCA_964650455.1. Classification (GTDB taxonomy): domain Bacteria; phylum Bacteroidota; class Bacteroidia; order Chitinophagales; family Chitinophagaceae; genus JJ008. Next base: position 6,525 of record CAZYTV010000215.1, read on the forward strand.
GCATGCTTACGGTCGTGGCGTTTGCGGCTCCGAGGATCCGCAGCCATTTCCTGAAAAAAGGAATACATGAAGCCCTGGTTGGTGAGCGTTCGGCTATTATCGGAGGCACTTTCCAGACATGGACGCAACTGGGAGCTTACCTCATTGGTACTGATATCTACGAAGAAGCGGAGATACCAGTATTGCATATTATTTTTGAATTCCCCACCCTGCAGGCCACCCAGCAGGAAATCGTCCGGATTCCGGTACCAGCCGGTAAAATAGAGGAAGCACGTAAAATAGTTGAAATACTAAGAAAACAGATTAAATAAAATAACTTCGGAAAACAATTACATTTTATGCCGGATCTCAGAAGTATTCAGACAGAAGTCGATGCCTGTTATCTTTATTCAAAGCTGGCCGAAAACGAAGATGATAAAGACGTTGCTTCCATATTTGAGCAGATGAGTGCCATTGAAAAAGGCCATGCGGAAGCCTTTCTCAAAAAAATCAACCTCCCGGCTGATAAAATGCCGGCTCCCTCTTTCAGAGCCCGTTCGCTGAACCGTATCGGAAAAGTTTTCGGTTATGATTACGTTCTGGGTGTTTTGATGGATACAGAAAAGACCTTGTCCAGTTCCATCCTGGCCACCAAGAAGAAAAATAATATGCAGGTGACCGGCAGTGAAACGAACCATGTGAAAGTATTACGCAATATTATTGACAACTCCAGTGTTTCCGGAAGTACGATTGCCCGCTTTGAAACAAAGCACCGATCTGTTGGCGGTAATGCACTCCGGGCGGCCGTATTGGGAGGCAATGACGGACTGGTTTCCAATTTCAGCCTGGTGATGGGCGTTGCCGGCGCCACCCAGGGACAGGAAGGTGTATTACTGGCAGGTCTGGCTGGTTTACTGGCCGGTGCTTTATCCATGGCATTGGGTGAATGGATATCGGTTAAAAGTTCACAGGAGCTTTATGAGAACCAGATGGAAATTGAAATGGAAGAATTACAAACCAGCCCGGAAAATGAAATGAAAGAACTGGAACTGATTTATAAAGCAAAAGGTATTCCTGAGCTGCAGGCCAGGGAAATGGCTGCAGCCATTCTCAAGGATACAGAGCACGCCCATGAATTACTGGTAAAAGAAGAATTGGGCATTAACGCAGAAGAATTAAAGGGTTCCGCTTTTGAAGCTGCACTTTATTCGTTCTTCCTGTTTGCCATCGGGGCCATCATCCCTGTTTTCCCATTCATGTTCTTAACAGGCATCAATGCCATACTGCTGAGTGCCGGAGCGAGTGCCGTGGGATTGTTCATCATCGGTGCCGCTATCACCCTGTTCACTGGTAATGGCATCTGGCTTTCCC
>CAZYTV010000216.1:0-7856 GCA_964650455.1 uncultured Chitinophaga sp.
GATAAACCGGTTTTAATAAGACTACCTTGTTGTCAGGAACCGGATCAGCAACTTGCTTTTACCTCAAATCAAATTAAATGAAATCAATTAATCGTTTCGCACTATTGTTAATAGTGTCGTTTGCCTCAACAATCAGTTTTGCGCAGGACGACCTTTTCTTCAGCCAGTTAAAAGCAATGATTGCCGCAGGTGAATTAAACCAGTTTGCTGATGTCAAAGGCGCTTTTACCAGTGAGGATAATGCAGGGAACAAGTCTTATAAATGCAGCTTGAGCCTGAAGGGTTTTTCTACCAGCCTGCTGGAAACCAAAGGTAAGCTCGAATTTATCGCCATCTCCAATTCCTACAGAGAGACAAATGCCAACGCACAGTTTTTATCTAACCCTACTGTGCGCACAATGGCCGGATTTCCGGGTTACATGAATGTTGTGCGGGACAAAGGCGATTTTGAATCGGTAACAGCGCTGTTTAAAGCGGGTTCCGATCTGAAATTACTGGTGATCAAATTGAGGGACCAGGGAGGTTATACAATAATCACTTCCACATTCAAATCAAAATAATAATCACCGGTTATTAAAACAGATGATGCACAAATATATTATTCTCCTGCCTGTCCTGATCTTAAGCAGTTTATTCAACCCGCTCAAAGCCCAGAATGACACGACAATTTTCATGAAAAATCTGAATTCCATCATTCATCACGGTGAAGATGGCAAATATGCCAGTTTAAAAGGCGAATTGCTAAGCCCGGCAACCTGGGAGCCAAAAGTGTATGACTGCCAGATCAAACTGACCGGTTTTGAAACTACATTCACAGAAAAGGGTGGCGAACTGCTATTCCAGGCTGTATCGAAGAATTTTCATGTAGCCAATGCACGGTTGTTGCTTGATAAAAAAATGCGGGAGAAATATGGATTACCGGGATACGATAATTCGCCTTATACCGGCACAAGTCCTGCTATCCAGCAAGAGACCTTTGATACAATGACCTTGCTAAAGCAAGAATTTGGAAAAACCGACCTCATTATTTGTAAAAGAAAGGGAGGCGCCGGGTACAGGATATTCATTGTCAAAAAATAAACAGTCTCAGATTTTTTCATAGTGCAGTGCAATCACCCCACAGGTAAAATTTCTTGATTCCAACAGTTTCAGTTTTGTCGTTTCCGTGACATTTTTAAACAGCGGCATTCCCTGTCCAAGTAAAACCGGGTTGACAAACACCCAGAACTCATCGATCAATCCCAGCCCTAGTAGGGAATGCGAAGCGCGGGGACTCCCAAAGATCAGGATATTTTCCCCATTCATTTTCTTGATCCCGTTAATCGTATCGGCCAGATGGTTGCTGATCACAGTGGTGTTTTCCAGTCCATCCCGGCTGAGGGTTCTGGATAAAACAATTTTCGACACTTTCTTATACCAGGCCGAATGCTCCTTGTCGTGCTTGGATGCATTGGGCTTATCCCCGGCCGTAGGCCAATAACCCTGCATCATTTCATAGGTGACCCGTCCATAAAGTGCCGTGTCGGCCTTTTCAGTCATGGTGGCCACAAAGTCAAATATCTCTTCGTCTACTTTTATCCAGTTCATTTCACCGTTTGGTCCGGCTACAAATCCGTCAAGGGAACTGTGCATGAAGAAGATGAGGTTTCGCATTTTGTGTTGGGTTTTGTTATTTCAATAAAATTTAATCATAGCCTGGAAGCTCCCAGGTAACCAAAACATCGGAAAGTGGTTGTTTTTTAGTTTTATCCTCATACAAGGCCAGTTTCATCCTGGCACGTTCTGTATCCCATTGGAAACCCCTGGAGGTAATTCGTTTGTCTGGCGATTGGGTAAATGTCTTTCTGCTGCCAGCCCTCTTCCACTGTGTTGTTAACATAAAACAAAGTTTCCGATAATCACTCCTGGCTCTTTTATGATAATCAGGAAAATACCTGGGCAAATAAAGTTTGTTGAACATAACCCGTATAAGTGTATCTGACACATAAGTCATTACAGCCGTATTAAAGGAAACTCCCCCCCAATTATACGGCTGGTCAGTTTTTGCCTGGAAAGCATAATTATACTCTGTCCTGCCATTATATTCAAGCTTTCCTGTCAGGACCAACCGGATGGAGCTGTCTAACTGTGTACGAACGGAACCAAGATAAAAAGGATTCACACCTCTGTGGACATCTAATTCGCCCAATTGCTGTGCCTCGCTATTGAAAGAAATGCACAAAAGCGGAAGCAAGGAAAGGTATTTCCGGAATAAGTTCATGAGGTGTTGATTTTTTATACAAAAGACTGCAGAATTGTCAATTGCAGCATTCTACGCTTGGCCTTTTCCTAAAAGTTGCAACAATAACATATCTTAATAGAGGAATAACTATTCTCCCCTTAAACTTTTTGTTATGAAAATACTTATAATTACAATTTGTTTGTTTTTTTTTGGCAAATTCTCCGTTGCCCAGTATTCAGAAATTGAAAATGAAATCAAAAAACTTGAACAGGAGGAAGTTCAAGCTGTGCTGAATAAAGACACAATTACATTAATGAAACTTTGGGACAAAGACTATGTAGTACATAATCCGGAGAATAAGATTGTAGTAGCCCAGACTAACCCATTAGCCAGACCTGTACTTCAAAATCAGCGAACCTCTTTTACCAGGACTGTTGAGAATATTATCATTAATGACAATGTCGCAATTTCCATGGGCAGGGAAACAGTTGTTTCATTTAACGAGGCTTCGAAATCTGATCAGATTACAGAGCGGCGATATACAAATATCTGGATGAAAAAGGGTAATATATGGAGATTAGCCGCCCGTCATGCGAATAAGATTTGTCAACCAGTAAATATTCGATAGTGAATACAGGCACTGACGTGAATTTGTCCGGGGTTTTGAGCAAACACTAAATCAGTCTGGCCATATCGTTATTTCCCGGGATTTACTATTGCTTCTAAAGGAGCCAATGCACCGGGCTGCTTAATCAGGTTAGCCACTTTGACCATGTGGTCATAAGTGCCATTCTGCAAATGCACTATTATTAACTGCGGTACTCCAAGCCCTGCCATTTTGTCGAAATAAGCAGGATTAACTGAAACAATCTCATAGAGCGTCTCTTTTTCTCCTTCGTTCAAAGTGGATTTATCCAGGTTTTCAAAATATTGTCCTACCCCTTTTTCTGTATAAGAAGAAAAGGGATAAAAATAACTGACAGGGCGGTTGAGCCATTCGTCCGGTTTTTCTAAGTATTGCCTGATTACTTCCCCGGCCCCATCAGAATCCGGTTTTACTTTACTGATCACTTTTTTGAATTTTTCCTGATCTTCCTCAAACCACTTCCGCCGTTTCGCTTCTTTCTCCGGTGTATAGCTTTTATCCTTTTCTTTATACCCCTTCATTTCTTCCTCAAATTGTTTCCGGTTATGCTCGTAGATCTGCGTCAATTGCTTAGTTTCATTTATGCGATAGGCTTCAACATTTTTCAGCATTTGCCCAAGGTATTGCTTTCGTGTCACCGGTATAAAAACCGGCTGATCACTGTTTCGTAAAAGTATATAATCATTTGTAGTGTAAATTTCGCCAGTTGCATTATTCCTGACCCATTGTTCATAATAATCAATCCGGCCCTCGCTGCGCTTCTTTTTAATGATCCTGAATACCGGCTTTCCGTCAATGTTATAAACCCCGGCATCCGTAGTCAGACCGGAAAAAAAGAAATTATTAAAAACCACTTCCAAATTTGATCCGCTCTCATCCTCTGTATGTATGGTGTTGCTTTTATCATAACAGTAGTAGGCGAAAAACATCGTTTTGGAACTGTAGAAACTTTTAATACCTGTTGCCTTGTAAAAGTTGACATCGTTGCCAGTCCCCCCCTCGTTCACTACATAATCAAGCATGTATGTATTATAATACAACATCCGGGCGCCGGCAAAAGCATTCAGCCTGTTTTTAATCCAGCGCTCCGCTTTGCCTGTTTGTAATTTCATCTTCGAGACATCCCATTTTGCCGGTTTATGGGTATAGTGGGAAAAATCAAAATAATCGTCTGTCCCTCTCGCAAAAACAGATGGCTTGTTTGCGGCCTTGATTTTACAATCCTGCGCAAAACATACCTGAGCCATTAATAAATAATAAACAATTAATGATACAGGAATACGTAACCATGACAGGAATACTGTTCTCTTCATAACTTGTAGTTTAATTCCCTTTACAATGTAAATATGGGTTTAAAAGAAGGTTAACCATATCCCTTAAAAACAGGATATTCTGTCAGGATATATTGTATGTATCCAGTCTTTGGCAGGGCATCGATAGTTTTACCCGATAGTGAATACAGGTACTAACGGAACCGACAGGAAGGATCGCCTGATCCGATCGGTAATATTATACTTTTCTTCCGGGGGAAAATGATTTTGTGAGCTGATGAACCTGCTTTGACAGTGCAAATCGACTTATATAAGCTATTAACATACGGGAATCACCCATTGTATTCTTTCACAAAGAATACTTGAAAAAGGATATCCATTTGCCACTAAAGTTCCTATCTAAAAAAATATTTAATATAAAAAGCCCGGCAAATTAACCGGGCTTTTTTAATTGAATTTAATCGAGTCTGAATGAGATTTTGCATACGCATCCGTAGGTGGTTATTTTGCCATCTTTCACATGGGCTTTGATGTCTTTTACAAAAACTGAATCAATATTTCTGACAGTTTTTGATGCTTCTGTAACAGCTTGTTGAATAGCATCATCAATACCCTTTTTAGATGAAGAAATAACTTCAATTACTTTTACAATCGGCATATAGATTAATTTTAATTGTAAAAAATAGAATTAGCTTTAGTAAGTTATCAAATCCGGCTTATAATTCAAAGAGTTTCTTTTAATAAGGGGGAGCCCCAAAAGCGTTAGCTCCGGGCTATAGGCTAGTTATTTTTCCCTTCCACCATCGGTACAAACAAAAACCGGTCAAACACTTCCTCCTTCAGCGCACCACCTTCCAGTTTGGTGATGCGTTTCATCAATTGAACTTCGCCGGCACCGACGGGGATAACCATCTTTCCTCCCACTTTCATTTGTTCGATCAGTTTAGGGGGTATTTCCGGAGCAGCAGCAGTGATAATCACTTTATCGAAAGGCGCATAAGTGGGGAGCCCTTCATAGCCATCGCCGTAAAAGAATTTAATCGTGGGGTATTTCTTCAGGAAAGCAAATCCTTTGTTGAGTTCGAACAGTTTTTTCTGTCTTTCGATCGTATACACCTGTGCCCCCAGTTCTGCGAGCACTACGGCCTGGTAAGCACTGCCGGTACCGATTTCAAGTACCTTGTCAAACTTCTTCAGATCGAGCAACTGGCTCTGGTAAGCAACAGTATAGGGTTGTGAAATGGTCTGTCCCTCCCCGATCGGAAAGGCCCGGTCCTCATAGGCCAGTTCATCAAAAGCGGACTCCAGGAAAAAGTGACGGGGAATATTATTGATGGCATTCAGTACATCTTCATTGGTAATGCCTTTGCCGCGAACGATATCGACTAATTTTTTGCGTAAGCCCTTGTGCCGGTAAGTATCTTCAGTTGGTCTCATAAGCGGACCAAAAATACAATAAGAAAGTGGAAATCAAGTTAATGGTTCGACATGGTTCGGCAAGCTCACCATGACAAGGGCTGCCCGTTGTCCGGTAAGCCGGTGCTCTTGTCATGCTGAGCTTGCCGAAGCATGAGTAATACAAAGCACTTACAACTTCATATCTGCAATCACCGCCTTGATCTTCTCATCCATCGCCGCATTCACTTTATCAAACTCAGGTGCGCTGTTCAGTTTAGCATTCACACTGAAATAGAACTTAATCTTGGGTTCGGTACCGCTGGGACGGGCAGAGATAATGCTGCCATCCTCCAGGATAAACTGCAGTACGTTTGACTTGGGCAGATCGATCGCCCAACTGTCGCCAGTTTGCGGATTGGAACCTTTGCTGAGTTCGTAATCCAGCAATTGTACCACCGGTGAACCATTGATTGTTTTGGGCGGATTGCTGCGATAGGCTTCCATCATGGCAGCGATCTGTGCCTGTCCATCCATGCCTTTCTTCGTGATGGAGATCAGGTTTTCCTTGTAATAACCGTATTGCACATAGAGGTCCACCATTTTCTCATAGAGGCTACGGCCCTTTTCTTTTTCATAAGCCGCCATTTCGCAAAGCAGGGCCACGGCACTGATCCCGTCTTTATCGCGGATCTTATCGCCGATCATCAGGCCAAAGCTCTCTTCTCCTCCGATGATATAATTCTCTTTGCCTTCTTTCTGACGGATCAGGTCGGCGATCCATTTGAAACCGGTGAGTACCCGGTAACAGGCGAGACTATTGCCTTTGGCGATGGCATCGATCATGGGCGTGGTCACGATGGTGGTGATCACCATATCATTGGGTTGGGCAATGCCCTTGGTTTTGCGGGCTTCGATCAGGTAATTAAACGCCAGCACTGCTGTCTGGTTACCGTTCATCAGCACCCATTTGCCATGGGAATCTGTCAAATGAATCACGTAACCCAAACCATGCCCTATCTCATGCGTCCCGATTTAACCAAAGCCGGAATTAATGCTCGAAGCAGATAATGCATACAAAATATGGCAACTACCAACTGCCTGTATTTGGTTGAAATATGATCTGCAATCAGATTGAATAAAAATGTAAACAGGAACAGAACGATACCGATTGCAAAAAGCGCATGATAATGATCACCCCGGTATGGTGCTTCCGCCATTTCAGCGGCAATACTTGCCGGCATAGGTCTGACCGGATCAAAAATGGATTCCGGAATGAGGGTTGCTCCTCCAGCCACCATCAGAACCACCATGGTCTCACCAATCGCCCTTGACATACCTAAAATAACGGCCGTGCTGATTCCGGATATGGATGCGGGCAAGGTTACCCGAAAAATCGTTTCCAGAGAAGTCGCTCCCAAAGCAAGAGACGCTTCTTTCAAACTTACCGGAACACTGTAAATGGCATCCTCCGAAATACTGCAGATTGTCGGAACCGACATAAATGCCAACATCAGAGACGCATTAAAAAGATTCAGACCGGTTGCAATATCGAACATGTTCTGTAAAAAGGGAGCAACAACAACCATTCCAAAAAAGCCGATTACCACAGAAGGAAGGGAGGCCAGAAGCTCTACAAGCGGCTTAATCACTTCACGAAACCTGTGCGATGCAATTTCAGCGAGGTAGATGGCAGTCATCACACCAAGGGGAATGGAAATTAATGCCGAAAGCAATGTGACGGTAATTGAAGCGATAATCAGCGGAAAAATTCCAAAGTCAGGCGGATCGGATGTCGGATACCAGTATTCCCCAAGCAGAAACTCCCTGATACCCACCTTGCCGAAAATGGGAAGGCCCTCCATAAACAAAAAAAGCGTGATCATGAGGAGGATCACAACAGAGGCTATCGCGACCAAAAAAAAGAAATTCTGCATGAAGCGATCTTTCATTTTTCGACCAAAACGCATTCTTTTTACCATCCAACAATTCCGATTGATTGTTTTGTTTCAAACCCAACGCTATGTGCCGGGTCCACAACCTTATACCGGAAACACAGTAAGAATAATTTGTTAGATTAATGTTAGAAAAACATTAATTCTTGATTAAGGAGAGGAACGCCCCATGATTATCAATTTTTTATAATTCAATCAATAATATGTTCGTGTTAAGCAAGGAATTGACCATTTTTTCCGATGATTTCCATCACGGAGCGTGTCACCAAACCATTTTAATGAGTTAAATTAGAATTTATAGCTCAAATCAACTTGAGTCCGTTTGACATCTTTAACCTTGTAATCTTTCCGTTCCATGGGTTCGGTAT
>CAZYTV010000217.1:0-7843 GCA_964650455.1 uncultured Chitinophaga sp.
CGAATAAACCAAATCATTGCAATGCGGGCAGACGCATCTAGCACTAACCCAAGTTTAGAAATAGCGAAGGTGCAAAACAAGCCGAAGAAAAAATTAAAGCTCATTAAAATATCTATTTGCGCTCGGTTCTAACGATCGGGCCTTTTAAGTTATTCGCCCTTTTCTTACTGATTCCAAGACCATTTTTTGGCGGTCAATTTCTGATACACGGACCTTGTTTTAGGGGGTATTCTTAGTAGAGGCTTAGTAGAGGCTTAGTAGAAGCTTAGTAGGAGCTAAACAGGAGCTAAAAGCCAGAGGCCAGAGGCTAGAAACGAGAAGGTGTAATCAGTCAATAGTCATTAGCCGATAGTGGGAATCGGGAAAGGATAAGGCTTATTCCACGCCCAATGCCCTGTACAGTGCATCCTGGATTTTTCCACGCACCAGTAATTGGGAGAGTTTATTATTATCGCGGGTGGGAAATACCCGGTTGGAGAGGAAGATATAAACGAGATCATATTGAGGATCCACCCACACACAGGTACCGGTAAAGCCGGTATGACCAAAAGTAGCGGGAGAAGATAGTAAGGCAGGATAAGGGTCTTTGCGAAGCTGGTTATCTTTTTCAGGTTTATCAAAACCCAGGCCGCGACGGCTGATTTTGCTGTTATAGGAAGTAAACAACTGAATGGTCTCCGGTTTCAGGTAATGCACCCCGTTGAACTCTCCTTTATTGAGCAGCATCTGGTACAATAAAGAAAGATCGTAGGCATTGGAGAACAAACCGGCGTGACCGGCCACTCCACCAAACATCGAAGCACCTTCATCATGCACATCCCCGCGAATGGACTGCTTGCGGAAATAATTATCATTTTCCGTTGGCACCATACATTCCACCGGGAAACGGTTACGGGGCGTGAATCCGGTGGAATACATTCCCATTTTATTATAAAACGTTTTACGGGTGTATTCATCCAGGCTGAGCCCGCTGAGCTCTTCCACAATTTTACCCAGGAAAATAAAATCATTATCACTATAGACATATTTATCAGCCGCACCGAGCGGGCTCGTTTTTATCCGTTGCAGTAAAGTGTCTTCCCAGTCATCACGCAGATAAAAATTTTCCGCTACCCGCACCCCGTATCCTTTCTGTAGTTTGGCTTCATAAAAACCCGGTTTAGGTGAACCATTGCCATTCATGGTCTCTTTATAAAAAGCAATAAACGGCACCAGCCCGGCCTGGTGCAACAGGATATCCCGGATCTTCAGGTTCTCTTTGTCGCTGCCTTTTACCCAAGGGAGATAATCCTTCAGGGTACCATCAAGACTGACCTTTCCTTCATCATATAATTTCATAATGGCAACCGTTGTAGCAGATACTTTAGTCACAGAGGCAAGGTCAAAAATACTCTCGGGACTCATGGAAGCGGATGCCGGATCAAACTCATAACGACCAAACGCTTTATGATAAATGATCTCTCCTTTATGGGCAGCCAGTACCACACAACCGGGAAAGACTTTTTTATCCAGCGCATCCAGAGCAATGGAATCCACGGCCAGCAAAGCCGTACGGGTTTCTTCCGGTGTTACGGGCTTTTTATTCATCACAATACCCTGGCCATATTTGAAACCGCAAACCGTGACTGGTATTTTCCCCTGCGCATTTCTTTTCCCTTCAAGAATATCGGCCGCCACCTGTTGGGTGATCTCATCATCCTGGTAACAGGCCACCAGGGTATAGGCATCGCAGAAATTTTTATTCGCCAGTACATTACCAAAAGTGAAGGTGATGGTTTTAATAAAGTTCAGCTCCTTGTACAATTTCAGGGCCGGCGCTGTCATACCAAAATTATCCATCGGCTTATTCGAATAATTATGCACGCCGATCACAATGGCGTCATACGTGCCGTCTTTGGGAATCGCGTTCAAAATAGAATCGGCTTTAGCGGGACTGTCCTTATACGAATAAAGAAATACATCCGCTCCCAGGTCATCTTTCAGCCGGCGGCCAAAAGGACTTAGTTCCCTGGTACCAATTCCTACATAAGCTATTTTCTTTTGTTTGGAGGTCAGGGGCACCTGTACAAAGTCAGTCCTGGATGCTGTATTCCCCGACTGTGCCAATAAAGTGATCCCGTGCTGCGCCACTTCCCGGCGGATCGCATCGGTTTTGGCATTGATATCTTCCAGCAGGTTGTTCGTGCTGATCACGGTTGTTTTATTAAGTCCCAACTGGTATTTGGAAGCAAGTACTTTCCTCAGTTTGCTGTAAATATCTTCCCAGGTCAGCCGGTTATCGGCAATCGCTTTTTTAATCGCTTCGATGGATTCCGGTACACTTTCCGGGAGACAAAGCATATCATTACCGGCAATGATCGCTTCCACAGCAATGGTACCACCCGGGAAATATTTAGCTACACCTTTCATCTCCAGGGCATCGGTAAACGTGAGTCCATTGTAGTGAAGGCTATTCCGCAGCAGGTCAGATACATTATTTTTTGAAATGGAAGTAGCACGGTTTTTTGTATTATCAATCGCGGGGATATAAAGATGGGCAATCATCACACTCCCGACGCCTGCATCAAAGATGGCTTTGAAGGGCACCAGTTCCATCGAATCCAGTTGTTCCATGCTCTTATTGATCACCGGCAGATCAAGATGGGAATCCACATCCACATCGCCATGACCGGGAAAGTGTTTGGCACAAGCCATGATCCCTGCATCCTGCATGCCTTTCATATAGGCCACACCAAAAGCGGAGACTTTATCCTTGTCCTCACCAAATGAACGGAATCCGATCACCGGGTTATTGGGATTATTATTGATATCCACTACCGGCGCATAGTTGACATGCACCCCGATGCGTTTGCATTGTTCACCCACAGCCAGTCCCATCCGGTACACCAGGTTTTCATCTTTAATGGCACCGATGGTCAGTTGGTAAGGAAATTTAGTCACACTATCGAGCCGCATCCCCAAGCCCCATTCTCCGTCAATGGTCACCATCAATGGTGTCTGGGCAATGCTTTGGTATAAATTGGTCAGATTAGCCTGCCGGACAGGACCCCCCTGGAAAAAGCAGAGTGCGCCCACATTGTATTTCCTGATCTCTTCGGAAACTTTGGCCACATGATCCGGTCCGAGATTGGAGTGAGCCCGGATCACCATCAACTGGGCGATCCGCTGATCGTTGGTCAGGGAATTAAACACACTATCCACCCATTGCGCCTTGTTGAGATTGCTCTTATACTGGGCCCGGGTGAGGGCGGGAAGCAGTAAAAAACAGAGCAGTAACGGCTTGAAATTCCGCATGGTACTATTTATTAATATAAGGGATGATTGAGTTTTTAAAATTAACGGTTTTGGGCCAAAGCAGATGACAGGGGAACCTTAAAATTGAAATGGTTATTTTTGACGGCTAAAGCTGATTTTGTGCCTGATAAGATTACGTTATTACCTGATAATATCGCCAACCAGATCGCGGCCGGTGAAGTGATTCAACGCCCGGCCAGTGCGGTAAAAGAGTTGCTGGAAAATGCGGTCGATGCCGGTGCCACGGAGATCAAACTGATCATCAGTGATGCGGGAAAGGCCCTGGTGCAGGTAATCGACAATGGCAGCGGGATGACCGAAACCGATGCCCGTATGTGTTTTGAACGGCATGCCACATCCAAGATCAAACACTTGCATGATATCTTTCTTATCCTTACAATGGGTTTCCGGGGTGAGGCCCTGGGAGCGGTGGCCGCGTTGGCACAGGTGGAACTAAAGACCAAGAGAGCGTAAGACGAGACAGGCACTTATATTGAGGTGGAGAACAGCATGGTGAAGAAGCAGGAGCCGGTGGCGGCTTCCAATGGCACCAGTATTGCGATGAAGAATTTATTCTTCAATGTACCCGCCCGCCGGAATTTTCTGAAAAGTAATGCAGCCGAAACCCGGCATATCGTGGATGAGTTTACCCGGGTGGCCATGTCTTTCCCGGAAATATTGTTTACTCTCACTGCCAACAACCAGCAGATCTTCCACCTGGAAGCCGGAAGCCTGAAGCAACGGATCGTGCAGTTACTGGGAAGTAATTATAATGCCAAACTGGTAACCGTAAAAGAAGAGACCGACTACATGAATATTTACGGTTTTGTGGGCAAACCCGAAACCGCCAAGAAGACAAGAGGAGATCAGTACTTCTTTGTCAATAACCGTTACATCAGAAGTCCATACCTGAATCACGCGGTGATGAATGCTTACCAGGAAATGATTCCTTCGGACAGCTTCCCGATGTATGTTCTCTTTATCGACCTCGATCCGGCCGTGGTGGATGTGAATGTGCATCCCACCAAGCAGGAGATCAAGTTTGAGGATGAGAAAATCATTTATGCGTTTGTACAGGCGGCGGTGAAACATGCATTGGCCCAATTCAGTATCACCCCCACCCTCGATTTTGAACTGGACGCCTCGATCCAGCAACTGAGTTCTATACAACATCCGTTTACCGATGACAAGAAAGACGCCGCAGCAGCGGGCTCTATTTTCCGGGGTTTTACCCAGAAGAATCAGGCGCATTTTATTGAGAAGAGTGATCAGGGGGAGTTGAAAAACTGGAGAACATTTTACGAAAGTGGCGAGCAGCGAGCTACGAGCAGCGAGCAAGGCCCTGCTATGGAGCATTTGCTCGCAACTCGCAACTCGCAACTCGCTGCTGAAACCGAAATCACCCAGTTATTGAATACCTACATTACTGTTCCTTCCAATAACGGCTTCCTGTTGGTGCATCAGCAATCGGCACATGAGCGGGTGTTGTATGAGCAACTGAGTGCGGCGGGCAAGGATAAACCGGTGGCTACACAACGAAGTATGTTTCCTTCCACGATGGAACTGGCACCAGCCGATGCGGCGGTGATGGAAGAGATCATGGATGACCTGAAGTACCTGGGTTATACAATCGAGCCCTTTGGCAAGAATACTTATGTGATCCAGGGTACCCCGGCCGATGTGGAAGCGGGGAATGACAAGCATATTATTGATATCTTATTGGAACAATACAAGCATTTCAGTCCGGATGTAAAATTCTCCCGACGGGAAAAACTGGTGCGCTCCTTAGCGCGGCAGCAATCCATCAAGGCCGGTACCCGGCTGACAGAACGCGAAATGCGGCAACTGGTGACGGATCTTTTTGCCTGTACCACACCGAATATTACACCGGATGGCAATCCGACTTATTTAGAGTTTAAGCAGGAGCAGTTGGAAAGGATGTTTGGGAGATAGGTACCCCCTTCTGAGTTAACATTGTCAAATCTGATTAGATTGGATTTCCAATTTAAAGGCTGTTTCCATAATAACAGCCTGTTCGGATTTCAGGTGTCGCAAATGCATAATAACCTGAATATATCCAGGTGCACCCAAGCCCGGAGGGCTTAAACTTTTCATAGCCCCGGGTGCCAACCCGGGGTAAAGCGTCCCAAATGTCCCCTACAACCCCGAAGGGGTTGAACTATTACAGATTTTTTCAAAAAGCAGCGACGGATAAACAGGATAATTATTACTGAATTAGTTTACGTCCAACCGGAACAAAGCCGGCATTTTCAATTTAAACCTTATAACATGAGCACTTATCGTCAAATCTACTATCACCTTGTTTTTGGTACAAAATTCAGGGAACAGGCCATTTCTCCCGAAGGAGAAAAGCCGCTTTACAATTATATCTGGGGTATTGTGAAATCGTTAAACTGCAAACTCTACCAGATTAACGGGATGCCTGATCATATTCATATTTTAACCGATCTGCACCCTTCTGTTTCCCTTAGCCATTTTGTAAAGGAGGTAAAGGTTGCCAGTAGTTTGTGGATGAAAAAATCCGGGCAATATCCTTCGTTTTTGGGTTGGCAGGAGGGCTATGGATCTTTTACCTGTTCAGAAAATGAAAGGGACCGGATAATCGGGTATATAAAAGGTCAGAAAGCACATCATATTACCGAGAGTTTTGAAGAGGAATACAAAAGATTACTTCAAGAACATCATATCAGCTTTGAAGAGAAATACCTGTTTTAAAGTTCAACCCCGTTGGGGTTGGAGGACATTTAATTCATCCCATACCCCGGGTTGGCACCCGGGGCTATGAATGGTTTAACCCCCTTCGGGGTTAGTTGTAAAGTACAATCACAAGAGATTTTTTTAGCGGTCACAGTTTGATTCCGAATTAACGGTGATGAAGTTTTTAAAATCCCCGGTCATTGATAGTTCAACCCCTTCTGGACATTCAGGGCCGTTATAGGGTTCAGTATTCCCTCACCTGCTCAATAAATAGCTCTACTGCCCTTCTTACTTCCGTAGCGCTGGCCTGGTGATTATTGACCAGGGTGGAGAAGATCAACAGCTTTCCTTTTTTTGTATAAAGAAATCCGCTTAAAGCCACCACGCCGGAGAGGGTGCCGGTCTTGGCATAGATATAATCACTGCCGGCTTTATAATAAGAACTGATCGTGCCTTCGCCGCCTGTTGGGAAAATGGTTTTGATTCGTTCCATCCCGAATTCAATCTTCATTTTATTCAGTATGGCTACAAAATCCTGGGGTGTAAAAAGATTATAGCGACTGAGCCCGGAGCCATCGGCCCAGCGGGGTTTTTGCGGCAGGTCTTTGAAATCGGTTTTAAGAAGTGTGTCAATGATCTTCACATCATTCATATAGCCCAGGTGCTCATTGCTCACCATCAGCAGTGACTGCTCGGCAAAGAAATTATCCGAACGGTGCATCATTGGTTTGAGGAGGGAGTCGGTGGGTTGGGAATAAATCGGATGCCATTTCTTTATTGTCAGATTAATAATATCACATCCATCACACATGTATTCATACAGATCAGGTTTGTATGCATAATTCAGTACTTCCGTTTTGGTCTTGAGAGTATCAGACAGGAATTCGACTGTAGTTTGCATACCCCTTGTTGCAAATGGGATTTCCTGTGTACTAAATGGAATATCAGACTTGGTTATTAAGAAATTATTATAAGAAAACGTACGACGGATAGATAGTTTAGGTTTTTCTTGTTTGTAAAAAACTCGTAGAAATGATTGTTGTTGATTCAGAAGTCTGTCAAAATAAGCGCTTCCGGATTTAAAAACCGTAACTACAGGAAGCCAGTTCTTTAAAGAATCCATATACATTCTTTCATCCAATGGGGCTAACTTGACTTTAATAATATTCCCCATAACCGGAAACTGATTACGTTCTGCCATATAAGTTTCTTCATAATCATTCCATGACCATCCATTTCCTAAACCATCCGGCTCTTTTTTACTATCATAAAAAAGCGCCATTTTTAATCCCTGCTTTTTTATTTTATTGTTAAGAAAATCAAACACTGGTTGAGTAGGAAATGATTGTTCCAAAAAAGTAGGGTCCCCCGTTGGTTTAACCGCAATTATATTCCCACTAAAATTTCTCTCCTCAGGAATACCATACCTCAACCCCACCAAACTATCCCCCAGATACTTCATCGCCGCATAACAGGTCGGGATCTTGGTATTGCTGGCCGGTACAAAATATTTATCACCCTGGTAGTTGTATAGGTATTTGCCGGCAGCGGGATCGTAGATGGAAATGCCGATGTGAGCTGTCCGGAGCGGAGCTGCATGTATAACATTTTCTTTCGCCGACCGGGAGATTTGTTTTTTTATGGAACAAGACGGGAGTAGTAAAAAGTCAAAAGTCAAAATTAAAAACAGGAGTCCGAAAGATTGAAATGTCTTCATAATAGCTGGTTGAGATTACTATAGACCGGAAAACTAAGGAAGTCAAAATTCAAAAGTAAAAAGTCAAAATATTACTCTAAAAGGTTAAAAGTTTCATTTCAATATCCAGAGATA
>CAZYTV010000218.1:0-7768 GCA_964650455.1 uncultured Chitinophaga sp.
GCTGGAAAAAGGTCCCTGTATGTTTGTTGGCTTGATTGGTGTACTCGTCGTGCTTTCTGTATTCTTTATTTCAAAAACGGCGATGGTCAATGCGGCTGACAGAGGGTTAGATCCGACCAAGGTAACAGTACCGGTACAGCCACAAGCTCAACCGAGAACCAATACGGTACAGGCTCCTTCCTCCACTCCTGCTCCGGCTACCCAGACACCGGCTAAATAAAAACAGAAATACTATTTATACAAAACCCGGTCTGCTGCTTAAAAGGACCGGGTTTTTTATTTAATTTGACCCACTATGAAAAAGAAAATCATCCTGGGAATTCTCCTGGTTTTATTTTCCGCTGCAGCCTTTACCGGTTATAAAGTAGCGGGTCCGGCTGTCTCCAACAAAAACGGGAAATACCTCTATATCCGTACCGGTGAGGGAATGAAAGAACTGAAGGAAAAACTGGTTTCAAATGGCGTAATCAGTAATACCACCTGGTTTACACGGGTGGCCCGATGGCTGAATTTTAATACGATTAAACCTGGCCGGTATGAACTGAAAAACGGGATGAGTCTGTATACATTCATCAGGCAGCTCCGGTCGGGCGATCAATCACTGGTAAAACTGGTGATCGTAAAAGAAAGAACCCGCGAACAGTTTGCGGCTAAGATGGGCCGGAAATTCGACACGGAATGTGACTCGCTAACGATGATCCGTTTTATCAGCAGCAATGACTCATTAAAAGCTTTCGGACTGGACACCAATACCTTTTTTTCCGTAATGCTTCCTTACACATATGAGATCAGATGGAACAGCTCGCCGGCCCGTATCATAGAGCAGTTCCAGGTGTCCTATAAAAAATTCTGGAATACTGAACGTACTGAAAAAGCGTCGAAATTAAACCTCACCCCCCTACAGGCAACGATCCTGGCTTCGATTGTGGAAGAAGAAACCACCCGCAAAGCAGATAAATACAATATTGCCAGTACCTATCTGAACCGGTTGAAAATTAAGATGAAACTGCAGGCCTGTCCAACCGCAAAATTTGTGAGCCGGAATTTTCAACTCGACCGGATCACCGAGAAGCAAACCAGCCTTGTATCTCCCTACAATACGTACCTCAACGAAGGCCTGCCTCCCGGCCCGATCTGTACCCCTTCGCTGGAATCGATGGAAGCCGTACTCGATGCCCCTTCCACCCCTTACCTTTACTTTGTGGCCAGTTATGCGTTTGACGGAAGCACGATCTTTACCAGTAATTACGATGACCATATGAAGTTTGCTAAACTATTCCAGGCAGAGCAACGAAGAAGGGCCGATTCGGTGAAAAAACTGCGGAGTAAATAATATGTCCCTTCTGAAAAAAATACTGACCCGTGTCGAAACACTGCCCCTGGTATCTTTCCTGATCAGAAAAAGCAAGATCACTTCGCTTCCCGGTTTTAATGGTATTGCGATTTATGATGTGATCCTTTTTTATATCGGGCAGGTTAAAACCATTGGCATGACGGAAAGGGCCTCTGCGGTAGCGTTCAATTTTGTGATGGCCATTCCACCGGCCATTATCTTCCTTTTTACATTAATTCCTTTTCTACCCATTACTGATGAATTTCAACAGGAAATGTTCAGCCTGATCCGGGATGTGGTACCCGGTGAAAAGGATAATGCGGTGATGATCGGCTTCCTGGAAGATTTTATCAATAATCCCCGGAATGGATTATTGTCCCTAGGCTTTGTATTGTCCCTGTTCTTCTCCTCCAATGCTATCATGGGGATCATGCGCTCCTTTGACAAAAACTATATCGGTTTTAAAAAAAGAAAAGGATTGCAAACCCGGCTGGTGGCCATCAAAATCACACTGATTCTTTACGTTTTTGTATTTGCCTCCGTGCTTTTGCTGGTAGCAAGGGTAGCCGTATTAAAATGGCTGGGTATCACCGATGAGACAGTACTCTCCGTAATCAATAACCTGCGGTTGCTGGTTGTGGCGCTGCTGTTTTTTGCTTCCATTTCCATTATCTACCGGTATGCACCTTCTGTACATAAAAAATGGACACTGATCAATCCGGGCTCCATCCTGGCTACATTCCTGATGCTCCTGATGACTTTTGCCTTTTCCTGGTGGGTCACCAATTTCGGAAATTATAATCAGTTATATGGCTCTATCAGTACGATCCTGATTATCATGGCCTTTATATTTATCAACTCCCTTGTTTTGCTGATCGGATTCGAACTCAATGTGAGTATTTCCTCGCTCCGGAAAATTGCGGATGAACGGAAAGAAACCAGTACTGCCGAAGAAGGAATTTCTGCCTGATTACCGAACTTTATATTCTAAACCAGTGTAAAATGAAAAAAATCCTCTTTGCCGCATTCCCGGCTATCCTCCTTTTTTCCGGGCTGAATTTCATGGCTGACCCACTCCCCCTGGGTGCAGCCCTCCCAAATCCAGCCGTAAAAATGAAAGACATCAGCGGTAAAGAAGTTTCGTTCAGCAATGCCCGGAAAAAGAACGGGTTACTGGTTATGTTCAGTTGTAATACCTGTCCTTATGTAATCAGAAACCAGTCGCGTACCAAAGAAGTCTGCCAGTTTGCATCTGCCAATGAGATCGGGGTAGTGCTGCTGAATTCCAATGAAGCACAGCGGGGGGATGAGGACTCCTTTGATGAAATGAAAGCCTATGCCGCTGCACAGGGGTATAACTGTTATTACCTGGTCGATAAAAATTCAGTGATGGCGGATGCTTTTGGCGCTAACCGCACACCCGAGTCCTTCCTGTTTGACAAGGAAGGAAAACTCGTTTACCACGGGGCCATTGATGATAGCCCGTCGGATGCAGGCACTGTAAAACGGAAACACCTGGTACAGGCCATGACAGATATGAATGCAGGCAAAGACATTTCGGTAAAGCAAACCCGTTCGGTGGGATGTAGTATTAAACGACTCTGATGTTGTCAACCAGCTTTTTTTAAATATCCGGCCGGCCGGATATTTTTTTACTTTTTTTTATGGAAAGGGCCCGGGTAAGCATCCTAACAACAAACCACCTACTCAAACCTAAATCGTTGCTTATGCTTTCCCGCCATCAACTCAACCGGATTATTGTAATCGGATTTATGGTACTCGTGGGCTATGCCCTGGCCAAAGCTTTTTATATCAACAGTATTATGGGTATCCTTTTAGGAATAACCAGCCTGGGGGCCGGAGTCTATTTCTTATACCTGCTGGCGAAAGCTAAAGAAGAAATGGAAGCCGAGGAAAATGCCTGAACCGTTTAAAGTATAGCCATGATTTTTAAACCCAGCCTGTGAAATATGTATTCCTGTGGCTGCTGATTCTGCTGGTTTCCTGCAGACCTAAAACTCAGCCCAAAAGCCCCCCGTTTTCACAGTTGCATACATCCCCGGCTGCGGATACTGTTGCTGACAGCCCTACTGTCCGCAACAGTATCCATGTATTTACAGCACTCTGTGACAACCAATATCAGGGTATCATACCGGTACCCGCAATAATGGGTAACGGACAAGATCCGGACCATAATCTTTATTGGGGATGGGGATATGGCATTCGCACTCATTTTAATAAGAGTAAGGAGTGGATACGGCTGTCAGTCTCCAGACCAGGATACCCGGTACTGGAGCGATTGATTTACAAAAGCAGGGTCGGTGCCTTTTACCTGGTAGCCGATGCCTATGATGGCCGGGCAATGAAAGAATGCCTGCAGGATTACCTGAAAGCTATATCCGGCAACCGCAAGACAACCCTTGCCGTTGACAGCCAGCGGATCGGCATCCACGGCAATGCCCGGTTACTGGCTTTTGTGGGACATAATGGTTTAATGGATATTAAATTGCCCGAAACATATCAAAGAGCAGATAGTCTTCAGCGGGATTGTATCATCCTGGCTTGTTACAGTAAACTATATTTCAGTCCCCGGCTTAAACAGGCAGGTGCCCGTCCCCTGCTCTGGACCAGTCATCTCTTTGGTCCGGAAGCCTATACACTTCATGATGCGATCAGCGGTTATATCAGGGGAGAATCAGCCGCTGATATTCAAACCAGAGCTGCAGAAGTGTATGCCCGGTATACAAAATGTTCAGTAAAAGCTGCAAAAAATCTACTGATCACAGGTTGGTGAAGGGAGCATATCCGTGAGTATTTTTACCAACTGCTCATCCGTAAGTTTGGACTCGAAGAAAGCCCTGTACCCGGTTTTATTATTGATAAACAGGGAAGCCGGAATCACACCTGACCAGGCCATATCGATCTTCGGACAAAAATAATCAGCATCTGTCTCGTCCAGCCATAAAAAACGGCCTTCATAGTTCCTCAATTGAATAAAGTTCCGGATACCTGCAGGAAAAATTTCTTTCAGATCCAGGCTGACCAGTATCAGTTGCAGGCTATCGGCTTTATGTGCATTCACTTCCCGGATAAATGAAGGTATTTCGACCACGGAGGTCTGACAACAGGTAGCCCAGAAATTAACCAATAATGGGGTATTTCTTTCCTTAATGAGTTTTTCCAGCTCCGTGATCTTCACCTGCCTGATCTCCTGGGCAGCAGCACTTACATACAGGCAGTAAACAAAACCAAATAATATGATTCGCCGGATACTCATTCTTGATTCTTCATTTCGTTTTTTTCTATTATCACTTTGGGGTTACATACTTTTCTAACAGTAATTTTCCGACAGTTGTCGGGTGTCGGGGAACAGCCCCTTCTAAGAAAGTTATCTATAAACCTTATAAACCCCATAAACCATCTAAACCCTTCTTTCAACCTCTTTCTGGTTTAAGCCTCTCTAAACCCTTCTATCAGCCTTTTTCTCCTTTAAGACACTCTAACCCCCCTCCTCCATCTTCAACTCCCACTCCTTCAGCAATCCCTGTTTCATTTCGTGCTCAAAACCCGGACGATCATAATGTCCGGCGAGGCTTTTTTGCCGGTAGGCTTCATACAAGGTAACGGCACAGGCCACACTGATATTGAGTGACCGGATGATCCCTACCTGTGGAATAATAAAGTTTCCGTCAGCCAGGGCACGGATCTCATCACTAACGCCACTATGTTCATTCCCAAAAACAAGGGCAATGGGCTCAGTCATATTGATCTCATGCAGGCTCACGGCATCACTGCTCAGATGGGTGGTCAGTATTTTTGAATACTTGTTCCGGAGTGCAGAAAAACAGGCGACCGCATCTTCAAACTGGTGAACAGTCAGCCATTTAGCGGCACTGGATGAACTGCGTGCCCCCCATTTTTTATGAGGGGGAATCCGGTTATTCAGTATAAAAACCTCCTGTACCCCCACTGCATCGCAGGTACGCATAACAGCGGATATATTATGCGGATCGAATACATTCTCCAGTACTACAGTCAGGTCCGGTTGCCGTTTGGATAATACCTGTATCAGTTTATGGCTGCGCTCAGGGGTCATGCGTTGCAGTGTTTCCTGCAAACTTCGTTATTTTACCTATTTTTATTTCGATTGATTATAAACAAAAGCCGCTGACCATGAAATACACTCCCGTTCAGAATTTTATTAATGGCGTTTTTACCACACCGGAATCCAGCCGGTATTTACCCGTGATATCACCAATCGATGGTCAGCATTTGAGTGAAGTGCCATTATCGGCCGTCACTGAACTCGATAAAGCGGTATTGGCTGCAAAAGCAGCGTTCCCGGGATGGAGTAAAACACCCATCAAGGAACGGGTGCAGGTTTTTTTCCGATATAAAACCTTACTGGAAAAAAACATGAATGTACTCGCTGCGCTTTGCAGTGAGGAAAACGGTAAGACCCATGCTGAATCCGTGGCGGAAATAGAAAAATGTATAGAGCTGACAGAATTTGCCACCTCACTGCCCCAGTTGGTGACCGGTGAAATACTGGAAGTAAGTAAAGGGGTGGAATGCCGTACGGAGTATGTGCCCCTTGGAGTGGTCGCCTCGATTGTGCCTTTTAATTTTCCGGCCATGGTCCCCAACTGGACCATCCCCAATGCATTGGCTTTGGGCAATTGCATGATCATCAAACCTTCCGAAAAAGTACCCCTGACCCTGGGGCGGATCGCCCTGTTGCTGAAAGAAGCGGGATTACCAGACGGTGTATTTAATATCGTACATGGCGACAGTGAAATCGCGGGGGCGATTTGTGATCACCCGGGTATTGAAGCTGTCTCCTTTGTAGGTTCCACCCGGGTTGCAAAACTTGTCTATCAACGGGGCACAGCCAGTTTGAAAAGAGTACTGGCCCTTGGCGGTGCAAAAAACCATCTCATTGTATTACCAGATGCCAATACAGATATGACCGCTCAGAATGTGGTGGCGAGTATGAGCGGATGTGCCGGTCAGCGATGTATGGCTGCCGGCGCCATGCTGGCCGTAGGGAATGTGGATAGGGTGATCGAAAAAATATGTGCGGAAGCCCGCAAGGTCATCCCTGGTCAGAATCTCGGTGCGGTGATCAGTCAGGAAGCAAAAAAAAGGATTGAAAAGTATATCACAGAAGCAGAGGAACAGGGAGCTAAAGTACTGGTCGACGGACGTAATATTTCTGTTCCCGGCAAAGAAGGAGGAACCTATGTAGGTCCGACAGTGATCGATTATGTGCAACCGCAGATGGCCGTTGCCCGTGAAGAAATTTTCGGTCCGGTGATATCCATCATCCGTACAAAAACATTAGATGAAGCCCTGGCCATTGAGAATGCCAGTCCTTACGGCAATGCAGCTTCTGTATTTACCCAGCATGGGGGTATGGCCCGTTATATTATCGAACGTGCCAGCGCCGGTATGATCGGGGTGAATGTGGGTGTTCCGGTACCCCGTGAACCATTTTCTTTTGGTGGCTGGAATGAAAGCAAATTCGGTATTGGTGATATCACTGGTAAAAGTTCAATCGCTTTCTGGACCCGGTTAAAAAAATCTACAGTAAAATGGAACCCGGAAGCGGGCATTAACTGGATGAGTTAACCTGATGGGTAACCAGCATCCATCTAAGTGAGTGATTAATCGTTCCGGACGCTGCAATTAATTTTATCTAAATAGTAAAGATTCCGGTTAACGGGGCATCCGGTTCTCTTCATCTGGAAAAATAATCACCGGTTTAAAGCTACGGGCAGCAGCCAGGTCGATCTGAATATAGCTGACAATGATCAGGATATCCCCTTTCTGAACTTTCCGGGCAGCGGCCCCGTTCAGGCAGATTGTACCGGTCCCTCTTTCTCCTTTTATTACGTAGGTTTCAAGCCGTTCGCCGTTATTATTATTGACCACCTGCACTTTTTCAAATTCGATCAGATTCGCTGCATCCATCAGGTCCTCATCAATAGTAATACTCCCCACATAGTCCAGGTTTGCATCTGTTACCCGTACCCGGTGAATCTTCGATTTAAGCATTTCTATCTGCTGCATATTCTTTGGTTATTGTTCGGGCGCAAAGATAGTTAGAATTGGGTGGAGGGAGGGTTTAGAGAGTCCTAAAACAGAAAAGGACTGAGAGGAGTCGTTTATAGAATTCTAAGGAAGAAAGGGGACTTAAGCAGGGTTTAGAAGGTTTAGACATAGCTTTCTTAGTTGGGGCTGTTTCCTGACATCTGATAACTGACACCCGACAACTGATTAATGTTAGATTTCAGGAATTCAGGACTTAATCTTACATTTGCAGCCCCAATTGTTCGGGACGTAGCGCAGCCCGGTAGCGCACTTGCATGGGGTGCAAGGGGTCGCTAGTTCGAATCTAGTCGTCCCGACGAACAACAAGAGCCCTGGCTTAAA
>CAZYTV010000219.1:0-7743 GCA_964650455.1 uncultured Chitinophaga sp.
ATACATCCAACACACAAAAAGAAGTAAAAGTAGTAGAAACCCCTGCTCCTCCCCGTCCAAAGGCGGAATTAGGTAAAACAACAACCGGTACAGGTAAAGGCGGGGGCGCAGCTGAAGATTATGACCGGAGTGGCGGTAAAGGTACCGGAGTGGGTGTAGGCAACGGTTCTGGTGTGGGTGGTGGAAATGGCACGGGTGTGGGTGGTGGAAATGGTTCGGGTACAGGAACAGGCACCGGTCCGAGGGTAACACGTGGTGACCGGAAAATTGTACGCAGTTATTCCTTCGAAGGCGATCTGGAGAAAGCAACGATCTATGCAAATGTGACTGTTTCACCCGATGGAACCGGCATTTTTTCAAGTATTGCCAAAGGCTCCACACAAAGCAGCGCCGCATATAAAGAAGCGATCATCCGTTACCTGCGGAATATCCGATTCGACAAATCAGACCATGAATCCATGGTTACCGTACAATTCAATTTCAGGGTTAATTAAGTATAAATGATTCTTGCTTCAGCCATCCGCCCTTGCGGATGGCTTTTTTATGGGTGCATATCCTACTTTTGCGGGAATGGATTACAGTCAGACTCTTGACTATTTGTATACGCGGTTGCCGATGTTCAGCCGGATCGGTGCAGCCGCCTATAAAAAAGACCTGCACAATACCATTGCACTTTGTGAGGCATTGGATAATCCCCAGAACAAATTCCGGTCCGTACATATTGCAGGGACAAATGGGAAAGGTTCTGTCAGCCATATGCTCGCGGCCATTTTTCAGACAGCAGGTTACAAAACCGGTCTATATACCTCACCCCACCTGAAAGATTTCCGGGAGCGGATCAAGATCAACGGGGAGATGATCTCCCAGGCTGCCGTGGTGGAATTTACCGAACGCATACAACCGCAGATAGACCTGCTGGAACCCAGTTTTTTTGAAGTGACCGTAGCAATGGCCTTCGATTATTTTGTGCAGGAGAAAGTGGATATCGCTATTATTGAAACAGGGCTGGGCGGCAGACTGGACAGTACCAATATTGTTACACCAGAAATTTCGGTGATTACGAATATCGGTTGGGATCATATGAATTTGCTGGGTGACACCTTGGAGAAAATCGCTGCAGAAAAAGCCGGAATTATTAAAGATGGTATTCCAGTAGTTATCGGGGAAACATTACCCGAGACATTGCCGGTGTTTGAAAAAACTGCAGCTCAAAAAAAGAGCCCGGTTTCCCTGGCCTCACATGAACATGAAGCCGTAAACTGGCAATGGAATCATCATTTACTCGAAGTAGAAGTGGCATCTGCTCACCATACAGATCATAAAAAATATATCCTGGACCTGCCCGGCATTTACCAGACCAAAAACCTACTCACCGTACTGAGTACCTGCGCGGTATTACGGGAAAAAGGGTGGAAACTGGATGAAGCAGCCGTGCTGCATGGTCTGCAACATTCAAAGAAACTGTCTGGGCTACATGGTCGCTGGGAAATCATTCATACCCAACCCATGCTCGTGCTGGATGTCGCACATAATGCAGATGGTATCCGTCAGCTTTTGCAGCAGGTGGAAATGACCAAACATAAAAACCTGCATTTTATTCTTGGGATGGTCAGCGATAAAGATGTAACAAATGTGCTTTCTTTGTTTCCGAAAACCGCGACCTATTACTTTACAAGGGCCCAGATACCCAGGGCATTGCCGGTAGATGAGTTACACGCCATTGCCGTGAATAAAGCCGGGTTGCAGGGAAAAACATTTTCCAATGTAAACACCGCTATATACAGTGCTTCGCTGAATGCCGGTAAAGAAGATCTGATCATCGTATGTGGCAGTATATTCCTGGTGGGAGAAGTCAGTCTTGCTGCAGTGAAAACAATATGGTCAGGATCAGATGGCGGATCGGCATTCTGGGAAATAATCGGGGATGCTCCCTTTTTTAATTAATAGTTTAGCTCGCCCATTTTCTCCAGCGCATAAAGAATACAACTCACGTGCATCGACTGCAGCAATTGATTGGTTCGTAAAAGATGTTTCAGTTCATCGATACTCATCTCCAGTATTTCAATCTCCTCATTTTCATCCAGTTTTTGTTCGGCCACTTTTCTACCACCCCTGGCCAGGAACATGTGCAGGTAATTGGAATTGGTGGAAGGATTGGGCGATATTTTCCCAAGCGGTTCGATCGAGCTGAATGCATACCCGGTTTCTTCCAGCAGTTCCCGGCTGATCGCCATTTCCAGTGAAGTATCCGTATCATCCACGCAACCGCCGGGAATTTCGATACATACTTCTCCCAATGCATGCCGGTATTGCCGGATCATAATTACTTTACCTTCCGCAGTAACCGGTAATGCGCCTACCCAGGTACTGAAATCATAGATATAATACGGATCCACGATCTTGCCGCCCGGCGTTTCACAGCGTTCACGCCGGACTTTGAACCAGCGGTCATTGAAGAGATATTCGGAGGAGAGTACTTTCCATTTCATTGTATCAGTTGTCAGTTGCCAGATGTCAGATGTCAGTAAACAGCCCATTCTAAGTAGCTTGTTACTAACAAAACAAATTGAATCTCGTTTTACGGAATGCCATTCGTACTTCGTACTTCGTACCTCGTACTTTTTTCCTACCAACCCATCCTTTCCCTCAGCGTTGTTATATGCGCCACATGATGTTTGCCATGCCAGGCATACATCCCGAGCAGGAACCAGAGACGAATGGTTTTTTTCAAGCCCGGATGATAGGCTGTTTTATTATTCCATTCCTCATCACTTACATATTTCAATGCTTCATACCAGCGGGCATGCAGGGCATGTAATAAAGTGATGGAGATATTCACCGGCAGTTTTTTTACATCATTCAGTTCGGCCCAATGCTGTTCTTCGTAGGTTTTTAACGTGGGGTTATCTTCTGTGAGGGTCAGTTTAAAACGACAATATGCATTGATATGGCTATCGGCCACGTGATGCACCACCTGGTGAACTGTCCAGCCACCCTCCCGGTAAGGCGTGTGCAACTGCGCTTCATCCAGGTTCAGAATGGCATTTTCGAGCAGCAGGGGCAGAAATTTCAGATCAGCCAGCCATTCGATTTTCTGTTCGATCGAAAAGGGCTTTGGCTCATACTCTCCAATCGGATAACGGGGATCATTGGTCATGTGTATGGGTTTATTTTACTACCTGTATCAATTCCACCTCAAATACAAGCGTGGCTCCACCCGGAATATCACTGCCAGCCCCGCGGTCACCATAGGCCAGGTGAGATGGAATCCATAAACGCCAGTGACTGCCTTCTTTCATCAGCGGTAATGCGATCTGCCAGCCCTTGATCAGGGCCGTAAGCGGAGCGGAAAAAGGTTGTCCTCTCTTGAATGAATTATCAAACTCTTTACCATCCAGCAAAGAACCCTTATAATGCGCTTTCACCGTTTCCCGCAACAACGGTTGTGCACCGGTGCCTTCTTTGATCACTTCATACTGGATACCTTCAGGCAATTCAGTCACACCTGGTTTGTTTTTGTTTTCGCTCATAAAAGCCAATCCCGCGGCTTTCTGTGCATCCAATTTTCCCTGCATAAAATCTTTTAATTTGTTTTGAATACTCATGAAATAAAAAATTTATTGACCACTCCCCTTCCGGTGAACCCGACGGAGAATTAATCTTCTCTTAATGAATGCCCGGTGAGACTGATAAACACATCTTCCAGGTTGGCCAGTTTCATTTCCCGGGGTCTTTCAAACCCGGAAGCAACCAGTTTATCGATCATCAGGTCCGGCGTATCCAGGGCAATGATCTTACCGGCATCAATAATCGCCACCCGGTCACACAGGTATTCAGCCTCATCCATATAATGGGTGGTAATGATCACCGTGGTACCGCCGCTCCGGATATTTTTAACCAGTTCCCACAAACTCCTTCTCGCCTGTGGATCCAGCCCGGTGGTGGGTTCGTCCAGGAAGATGATCCTGGGCTTATTGATCAGCGTGGTGGCTACAGAAAAACGTTGCTTTTGTCCGCCACTCAGTTCCTTTACCTTAGCCTTTGCCTTATCTTTCAGGTTGACCATCTCCAGCAGCTCCATCGGATTCACCTCCTGGTTATATAATCCGGAAAACAAATCGATCAGCTGGAGTAGATTGAGTCCGGGATAATAACCACTGGTCTGTAACTGCACACCAATGATCTTTTTAATTTCCTGCGGGACTTTATCCAGGTCGAGTCCGTCTACCATTATCTTACCACTGGTCTTGGTCCGCAGGGTTTCAATAATCTCCAATGTAGTGGATTTGCCCGCACCATTGGGTCCCAGCAATCCGAATATCTCCCCTTCGTGAACATCAAAAGAGATGCCTTTCACTGCCGCGAAACTGCCGTAGTTCTTGACCAGGTCTTTTACAGTTATAATTGTTTTACTCATGCTCAGAGGTATGATTCCAGTTCTTCCATCATTAATTTACTGCCGGCAAATAAGGGCGAACGCTGATGCAGTTCGGTGGGCTCCACATCCAGTATCCTGATCTTACCATTCGTAGCCTTTCCACCCGCTACGGTCAGAATAAAAGCAAAAGGATTGCACTCATATAATAAACGGAGTTTCCCTTTTGGCTTATCGATGGTGCCCGGGTACATAAAAATACCTCCTTTAATCAGGTTACGGTGCACATCTGATACCATACTGCCGATATAGCGTTGGGTATAAGGCCCGCCATTGGTCTTATCTTTTTTCTGACAGGTGGTGATATAATTACGCACCCCTTCCTCATACTGGAAGAAGTTACCATGGTTGACGGAATAGATTTTCCCCAGGTCGGGGCATTTGATATCCGGGTGACTCAGTGTCCACTCCCCGATGGAAGGATCGAGTGTAAATCCGTTTACTCCCCGCCTGGTGGCATATACCAGCATGGTGGAGGAACCATATACCACATAACCGGCCGCGACCTGCTGATTACCTGGTTGCAGAAAATCTTCCTTTGTCACCACCGTACCGATCGGGGTTACACGCCGGTACACACAAAAAATAGTACCGATGGACACATTCACATCGATATTCGCACTGCCATCCAGCGGATCGTAGAGACAGACGTATTTTGATTTCACACTCTTGGCATCGTCAAAGGCCACAAAATCATCGAGCTCCTCACTGGCAATACCGGCACAGGCAATTCCATGCTGCAATACACCGGTGAACTGGTCGTTGGCAAAAACATCCAGTTTCTTTACTTCCTCTCCCTGAACATTGATCGTGCCTGCATCCCCAAGGATATCCACCAGCCCGGCCTTATTCACTTCTACATTCACACGTTTGGCTGCGAGGGCGATATTCCTGAGGAGGTGTGATAATTCACCTGTGGCATGGGGAAAATCCCGGAGCTGCTGGATGGTAAATTCATCGAGCGTCTGCACTTTGCGGTTTACATTCAGCATATGGCTTGTTTTGTTTAACAAATGTAAGGTTTTGGGGGTGAGTTTAAAAGCCGGTGGAAAGTCCGTTGAAAAGGGAATATTAACGACATTTGCGCACATAATCATCAGTAGCAACATGAAGGTGTATAAATTCGGCGGCGCTTCTGTCAATAGTGTGGAAAGGATACAGAACCTGGGGCGCATCATGCAGGAAAGGCAGGAAGGACCTAAAGTAGTGATCATATCCGCAATGGGCAAGACCACCAATGCCCTGGAAAAAGTGGCGGAAGCCTTTTTTGCTGGTAAAAAAGAGGAAGCACTGGCCTTGTTTGAACAGGTGAAGCAACAACACCTCCGTACAGCCCGATACCTGCTGGTAACCCATTACCTGGACTGCGAAGCCCGTTTACGTGATTTCTTTACCGAAGTGGAATGGCTGCTGCACGATGAACCGGTCCGTGATTATGATTATTATTATGACCAGGTGGTTTGTTCCGGTGAATTATTTTCCACAGCTATTATCAGCGCATTTTTAAACGAAACCGGAATCAGGAATAAATGGATCGATGTACGGGATATCATCCGGACCGATGATGATTTCCGGGATGCCGTCATTGACTGGAGTTTTACCCGGCAAAAAGTGGATGAACTGATTAAACCGGCTTTCGATGAATACAAGATTATTCTTACCCAGGGTTTTATCGGTGCCACAGATGAGAATGAAAGCACCACACTGGGACGGGAAGGGAGTGATTACACCGCCGCGGTATTTGCCCATTTGCTGGATGCAGAGAGTCTGACCATCTGGAAAGATGTTGAATCGGTGATGAACGCGGACCCGAAACAATTTCCGGATGCAGTTCCCCTGCCAGAACTCAATTACCATGAAGTGATTGAAATGGCGTACTACGGCGCACAGGTAATCCACCCCAAGACCATCAAACCGCTCCAGAATAAAGGGATTCCGCTCTACGTTAAATGCTTCCTGGATCCTTCCTTACAGGGTACGGTGATCCATAACAAGGCATTGCCCGCCCTGCCACCCGTCATTGTACTGAAAGAAAAACAGGTGCTGATTGAAATGTCTTCCCGTGACTTTTCCTTTGTGGGTGAGCACCATGTCGGTCAGCTCTACCATCTTTTTGAGCAACTGCATATCAAACCCAATCTCACCCAGAACGGGGCGATCAGTTTTCTTTGTGTGATCGATGACAAGCCGGATAAAATTGAAAAACTGGCTCTGGAAGCTTCCCTTGATTTAGATGTGCAGGTAATGAAAGGTCTTTCTGTATTAACGATACGGCACTATACCCCGGAAGTAATGGAAAAACTGATCAGTGGGAAAACCGTGCTGCTCCGGCAGCAAACAAAAGAAACCGTACAGTTTTTATTGGGGTAATTTCAGCGGCCTTCGACCGTGATCGTCTGGATCATCTTTTTAGCCACCGGCTTATCATTGAGTGTGGCCGGCTGCCAGGTACCCATTTTCTCCATCCGGGAAATGAGCTCATCATTGAATTCATCGGCCTCTTTAAATCCTTTCAGCACTTTAAAATTTACGGGTACTCCGTCCTTGTCCACCACAAATTCAACCTGAACAAATGCCCGGTTGATCCCTTTGGGCAGATAGGCGGTCATTTCCCTGCCTAACTGGTCCAGGTATTTCATAAAGGCCTCGCCACCTCCTGGAAAAACAGGCCATTGATGAACAGCTTCCTGGAGGTTATCAATCGGGCGGTGCAGGTGCTGAACCGGCTGACGTTTTACCGGGACCTGTTTTATATCTGCTGTGTGTTTAACTTTCTT
The DNA here is from genome assembly GCA_964650455.1 of uncultured Chitinophaga sp. GTDB lineage: Bacteria > Bacteroidota > Bacteroidia > Chitinophagales > Chitinophagaceae > JJ008. Next base: position 7,213 of record CAZYTV010000219.1, read on the forward strand.
AGGCGACGCTTCGTTGATGATATATTCTCCCTTCTCCCCGATCAGCACCACCGGTACCTGGTGGAATTTTTCAAAATAGTCAAAAGCATCTTCGAGACGATCCGTAAAGTTCTTCAGATCATGATCATCTTTTGTCAGGCTCTCCAGGTATTTGACACTCTTCTCCACATTATACCGGATCGGGAAAATATGGACAGGAATAAAATCCTGCCCCTGGTCCTTGGCATGTGCGGCCAGTATATACAATTCATCGATCTGCTGGTTTGTGATCGGAATACAGCCCACGGTTACACAACTGCCGTGAATATATATTTCACTTCCGGGCTTGAGCTAATCACTGAGGATTCTATCGGAGGCATTGGGATAATTCAATCCGAGTGAGAGGTGGTAATTGCTTTTGGGATTGAATTCATTGATATAATAAAAACCTTCCGGCACCTGGTAATCACCCTGCATCCGTTTGGGACCGAGTGATCCGGCGAGGGCACAGACCCGATAAGTTTTAAATAACCGGAAGGCTTCACTCAGTTC
>CAZYTV010000220.1:0-7710 GCA_964650455.1 uncultured Chitinophaga sp.
ATCATTGGCAAAGCTCTCTATGAAAACCGGATTTCCCTGTCAGACTTAAAACGCTTTTTATAATATGCTCACCAAACGGATCATTCCCTGGCTGGATATCAAAGACGGCCGCACGGTGAAAGGAACCAACTTCCTTGAACTCCGGGATGCCGGCGACCCGGTGGAACTGGCCATGCGGTATTGTGAGGAAGGCGCCGATGAACTTGTATTCCTGGATATAACAGCGACCACTGAAAAAAGAAAAACACTGGCAGCACTCGTGAGGGAAATCGCTACCCATATTAATATTCCGTTTACGGTTGGTGGCGGCATTAACAGCACCGAAGATGTGCGGGTATTACTGGAAAACGGTGCCGATAAAATTTCAATTAATACTTCAGCCGTAAAACGACCCGGGCTGATCAATGAACTGGCCCTGCAATTCGGCAGTCAGTGTGTGGTGCTGGCCATTGATACAAAGCTAATCCATAACACCTGGATGGTGGTGACCCATGGTGGCCGTACCCCCACTTCCCTGAAAACGCTTGACTGGGCCAGGGAAGCAACCGACCGGGGTGCCGGTGAGATCCTGCTCACATCGATGGAAAACGATGGTACAAAAAACGGATTTGCCCTGGATATCACCCAAACGATCAGTGAATCAGTAGCGATACCCGTTATTGCATCGGGCGGAGCCGGGACCAAGGAACATTTTTCTGATGTATTCAAAAAGGCCAATGCCGATGCTGCACTGGCGGCAAGCATTTTTCATTTCAGGGAAATACCGGTTCAGGAATTAAAGCGATATTTACAATCACAACAGATACCGGTCCGGTTATGATACTGATCTTTATCATTCTTTGTACTGCCTGGTTCTTTATCCAGTATTTTGAAAATAAACGAAAAGACCGTCTCGAAGAACAACAGGTAAAGCGAAGGGAGTCTTACGAACAGTTGCTGGAGCTGCTTAAAAAGAAAGAAGAAAATAAAAACAACAATACTCATTCAACCGAATAATATGCAACCGGATTTTTCCAAATACAGTGACGGACTGGTTCCCGTTATCATACAGGATGCCGGCACATTACAGGTGCTGATGCTGGGCTTTATGAATGAAGCAGCCTTTTTAAAATCTGAAGAAGAAGGAAGAGTTACTTTTTTCAGCCGCAGCAAACAACGGCTCTGGACCAAGGGTGAAACCTCCGGAAATTTTCTGCATATTCAGGAAATTAAAACCGATTGCGACAATGACACATTGCTGATCAAAGTCCTTCCAGCGGGCCCGGTTTGCCACACCGGAGCGGATACTTGTTTCAATGAAACCAATCCTTCCTTCAGCCTGCAGCAACTGGAGCAGATTATTATTGACCGGAAAAACAATCCCACCGATAAATCCTATACCTCATCTCTTTTTGCGAAAGGCATCAATAAAGTGGCCCAGAAAGTGGGAGAAGAAGCGGTGGAACTGGTCATTGAAAGTAAAGATGACAATAAAGAGCTTTTCCTTGGTGAAGCAGCTGATCTTCTATTTCATTACCTGGTATTATTGCAACATAAAGGCTATAGCCTGGGAGAAGTGGTGAATACCCTGGAAAAAAGACATAAATAGGGTCGCTTTACCACATCTCCCGGCTTAAATAATCAGCCATTTATTTTTACTGAATCAGCAGTTTCCTGGTCAGTTTCTTTTCCCCGTCGATTAAATCCAACTGGTACACTCCCGGGCTGAAATACTGTGTCAACGGGATCATTGTATTCCCGCTACCGGACAGCGTGACCTTACCCGATTGCAGTGTTTGTCCCGTCATGCTGTAAATCCGGTAACTAAACTGATCATTGGTTCCTGGTTGACTCAACAGTTGAATTCCGGTGTGAACTGGATTGATTACAGTCAGTATTGATGAACCTGTTGCCTCATTCAACAATATAATTCCGGAATAACTGATTTTCCCGTCCTGATCCGTAATTTTCAACCGGTAATAGGCATTGCCGGAAAAAGCTACCGGATCAGTCAGCAAATATTTTTCCTGAGTCCCGGTATTTCTCGCCTGTACCTGGCCGACTGTTGTAAAATGAACTCCATCAAAACTACGCTCTGCCACAAAATGTTCAACGCCGGATTCATGCTCAGTTACCCAGCTCAAACGGGATACAGCATTACTCCTTATGCCTGTAAATGAAATTAATGTAAGCGGCAGCGGGAAATTGGTATATCCCAATGTATGCGAGCCGAAATTACTGACCGGGTTAGAAGTAATGGAACCCGTGGTTAATACATTGCCTGAAGCAGTACCTCCCAGGCTGTTCCATTGCGCCGCTGTATAATAGGCCACCAGGATCTCACTGACCAGCACATGATTCATGGGAACACGGCTATGATCCCAGTTTAAAGTGATCCTGGCTGTACCACCGCTTAATTTGTTGATCTGCCAGTATTCATTTTCCTTTACCTGTACCAGGGGCGACATCAGGTTATAAATATTGAAAGTGGGTGTATAATACCTGCAGGTAAATGACGATGAAATTGATAAAGCTGACAAAGCTGCTTTCCGTTCATATACTCCGTCGCCGACCGGAAAACTGAAGTCCTCGCTGCCGTTCTTTTTCACCCAGCCATTCACATGCCTGCTATCATTATCACCGGAATAACCAGCCCCGCTTTCATAGACCAGGTAGTTGGGTGTGGCAGAGGTACTGATCAGACCAGCAGTGAATGTATGTGCGCCGGCAACACTTAAATCATTATTTAAAAGAATACCTGCGGCATTATCAGTGGACAGGTTGTAGGTTTTGAACGGCTGGTTGCCACTGATAACCTGTTGACTGCTCCCGTTGAGATAAAGAGTACCGGTGCCGGCCGTCATGGACAGTTCATCATTCACCAGGTTGCGGCGGAGATAAAGGTCTCCACTATTGACCAACTGACTACCACTGGTATTTACAAAATGACCAAACCCCGAAATAACGGCACCACTGTGTACCTGCAGATTCCCGCTGTTTTGTATGGAATCCTGGGCTAGAAGTGTACAGGAAAAACCAGCCAGGAATACCAGAAATATAATTTTCTTCATAGTCGGAATTTAATTAATTCAATTACTGGGTGGTCACCTGCCAGTTAACGTCAAGCAACGTAATAATATCACCACTGACAGTAGAAGTACAGAATACTTCAAAATAATCAGCAGGAGAAATATTCTGAATATAGATCACGGTAGAAAACTGTGAAGCAGTCCCACTGCTGCTGGTACGGAGGGTTGTTTCCCCATACCGGGTGGTGGTTACGCCGTTTTTAACCAGTGCCAGCGAAATAGTCCGGCTGGAGTTATTGACCGACAGGTTACCACTGATTATCACCAGTGCGTCTCTTTTATTAACCGGCTGGTAGGTAATCCGGTTATTTCCAATGGTCCACTTCGTCGTTTGTGACGAGGTGTTTGTCCAGTTGGCTTTATACCAGCTATTGGCCGTGGTTAATGTAGTGGTGGTTGCACCATTCAGCAGATTGATATAACAACTCGGCTTTTTATCACCCATACCCGCGTTGCTTTCCACAATCGCGTTGGCATCCCTTCCGTCCGAGCGGGTAAAATCAAATCCTTCGATGAATTTTCCAATATTATTCCAGGAGTTTCCGGCTATTGAGATACTGGTAAATCCAAATGTGGCGGGCTGGTAGTAAACTGCTGTATCTCCGGCGTTAACATTATAATACCCCCCGGAAGCCAGTTGAATGGTAGCCGTATTGGCTTTACTGAGATTGATTCCGTAATTACACCCGATAAAGTCAGTCTCTGCCACTTTAACGATAACTCCGGCATCTCCGCTATGGATCAGGATACCACTTCCCTGTGCATTCGAGATATCCGTTTCGAAAACCCATAATTCAGCATTTGAAGAGTCCAGGATGGTATTGTAAAAACGATCAAAACTGCAGTCTTTCACCTCGTTATATGTACCAGTTCCGGCGAAACGGATAGCATCTTCGCCTGCAGCGGTTCCGTAATTAGTCAGTGTGGTGGCATCAAACGTCAGCATTTTGAAATAACAATCAGATATACACCTGAACATGGGTTTCCCGGCTAATCCGGTAGCCGCATTGATGGCAGCCGTTCCATAAGAAATGCCCTGTATGGTCAGTGAATAAGGAAGATCCACTACTATCGTCTCGCCAATATCATAAGATTCATCACCCAGCCGGATAACAGTCGGACCCGTCATGTGCAGATCAAGAAATTCCATTGCTTCCTGTATAGTAGTCCAGCTGCTATGCGCATTGACCTCCATAATATGATCTTCGGTGGTGGAAGCGCTTCCGTAAATCTTCCAGTTGGTCCCGGATGCAATAAATGACCGGCTTACGTTTTTTGTAAGGGGGCTTGAGGTGAACCCATCAATAGTGGCACCGCCGTTTCCAAGAACAGTAACCAGGTCTGTGTAAATACCTGTATTCTTAACAGTGATCACCAGCCCGTTATCTGCCGCAGTTACCGCCGGAAGTGTAACCGTAATATCATTACTGGCGAGTACCACATTCTCCTCCTTATTGAGGGTGGCATTGGCTGTTTTACTAACCACATTGAGTTTAGTGCTTGCCAGCATTTTCCATTCAGCACCGGTCCAGTAATAAAATCCGTCCGGCAGGGTTCCGCCGGAGCTGAAAACGATCATACCTGCCGGTACGGTTCCGCTGAGCGGAGCCACCAGGGTCTGATCGTTCAACGCCACCCGTGGAGGTAAAAAACCTTTATTGGTACTCTCCAGTTCCAGCAAAGAGTTGGCATTAATGGTGCTTACATTGTTACCGATCTTAACCTGCGCCTGCGTGGTTAGAACAGATAACAAAATAATCATACCTAATAGTTGTTTCATAGTTTGGATTTTCAGATTTTATTATTACGATTTTACAAAAAATTTTACTCCTGTGCAGTTAGCTGAACTGCTATTTTATAATTGATATGGTCGCTTATTTAATTGTATATTGAAAATTCAGTCCGACAACAAAATACCCCTGGCTGGAAAAAGGACTGAACAAATAAACCGGCATGCTTAACCTGCCCCATTCAATGCCTGCCAGGATTCCCGGTTCCAGTTGTTTTTCCTTACCGGTCTTGGTATACTGTGCTGCTATCCCGGCAAAAACACCTGGTGTCAGGCTATATCCCAACTCAGACCAGTTAAAAAAAAAGGATTGCTCTTTTTCGCTGAACGACACACTATATTGAGACTGGACTGATACAAACCAGTTTTTCCATTCCGCTTCAGTGTTCAGGGCCGGGCTTATCCCTGAAAAAGTTCCGGCAGACAGTCCAAGCATCGGCGTGATACTGTACGAGACGGCGCCTTCTTTTTTAATTTTTTTTCCTGCGAAAAAAGAGAAAGTGGATAATGCTTCATAGTTATACCTGATCTCTGTATATAAACCACTCCGGGATTCATAATGCAAAACCGGCATCCAGCTATACACCCCACCCTGGCCAAGAAAATTATAATTTTCGAGCCCGCTCTTTGCCTGCCCCTGTAATCCCTGGTAAAGGAAACACAGGCAGACAAGCATACTAAGAAGCTTTCTGTTTTCCTTTATCAATTGATTTCTCTTTTTCAAGAATATTCACTTCCGCATGGGCCAGCCTGCGCAACAGGTGCATATCTTTCTTAAACGGATTCCAGTAATAAATGAGCCGATCGATCGGTTTCCAGAGAATGACCCAACTGAACACATCCACCACGTTATGCAGGGCACCAGCCATCCGGTCATCCATGGATTCCGCCACGAATGGAAAGATCATCTGGAAGCTGCAGACCAGTACCAGGTTAATCCCAAGCAACCAGAATGTCCGGCGTTTAAACTTCCTGAATTCTTCCTCTTTCAGAGCCATTTTTAATTCAAAATGATTCCGGATAGCCTGAATTACCGGGGCTACAAAACGCTTATCGGCATAATCCATACAGATAACCTGGTATTTAAAAACAGCATCCCGCTTGGAGGTAATCAGGTAATTATAGATGTATTGTTCAAACTGGTGATCCAGTTGCCGCTTGTAGAGAGGGGCCGGATCGTGATGATTGAAATAATCATGTACGGTCTGTTCATCCAGACGGATATAGATACTATACGTGGAAGGTAAGGACTTAGTCATTCCGGTTTCTCGTTATTGGATTTGGAAGCAGGCCTCTTTAGAAGCATGCTTATCTTATATGAAAAAACGAAATATTATTATATAAATGTCCAAAAAAGTGAACTAAGTATGTTTATTAAGTGGTAAATTTTTTCACTCTAAGCATTAGTCCTTATTGAAGTGACGCCCTGAAAAGCAACAGGCTGTACTGGTGGCAGGTGCGCTACCGTAAACCAGAATGATTCAATACTCCTGATGATGGCAAGAAATGCACCGAATTCGAGCGGTTTAGTGATAAAACAATTTGCCGATTTTTCATAGCAGGTCTTTATATCATCAGCCGAAGCGGATGTGGTCAACATGACCACCGGAATCTGCCGCAGCCCCGGATCATTCTTTATAAACTCAAGAACTTCGATACCGTTTAATCCCGGCATATTAATATCAAGCAGGATCAGCTGCGGGCACTCTGCGTCCGTATATGTCCCTTCCCTTTTCAAAAACAGTAAGGCCTCCGCCCCGTCATTTACAACAGACAGTTTTGTACGAATGGTCAGCTCTTTAAAAGCTTCCCGGGTCAGCAACACATCTCCTTCATTATCCTCAACAAGTAATACATGTACTTCTTGCATAGATTTTTTTTAAATGATATAATTCAAAAGCCTGATTAACTGCGTGCTTTATGATAAGGTACAAAAGACACATAGAAGGCCTCTATTTCATGCATCACTTTGGTATACTTGTCATAGTCAATGGGTTTTGTGATATACCAGTTGACCTGTTTATCATAACACTCACTGATGTCAGAATCGTTAGCCGAGCAGGTCAGCATCACCACCGGTATATCACTGAGCGGTTCCTCTTTCTTAATGATCTCCAGCAGTTCCTTGCCGTCTATACCCGGCAGGTTAATGTCCATAAGTATCAGCTGCGGTGTACAGGCCTCCTGGTATTCTCCCTGTTTACGGAGGTAACGGAGGGCCTCTTCCCCATCCCGGACCACGGTCATGGTATTATCCAATGCCATATCCTTGAAGGCTTCTGTTGTCAGTATAATATCTCCTTCATTGTCTTCCACCAGTAAAATATTAACGTTATTCATAAAATCGGATTTTAACTGTTCTCAATACTATTTTTAATTTTTATGGTTATTTCAGTTCCCTCACCGGGTGATGAGTCAGCGGCAATTTCCCATCCGTGCAAGGCGACGATCTTTTTACAGATAGCCAGTCCCTTCCCGCTGCCCGGAAAACGCTGCTCATCCGTATTCAGTCTTCTGAAAATGACAAATATCTTTTCCAGGAACGCCGGGGCAATACCCATTCCGTTATCCCTTACCCGGATCAGTAGATAACCAGGAATGGTTGCTGAGGTGATCAGGACCTTCGGGGCAGCCGTCCCTCTGAATTTAATGGCATTGTCCAGCAAGTGACTGAATAGCAGAGTCAGGAGTTTTTTATTCCCATCAACCAGCGGCAGGCCGTTGCACTCCACCTGCGTACCTGTTTGCCGGATCAGTTCACCCATACTCTCCTTTACTTCATGAAGTATCTCCGTCAGATCTGCCTGCTCCACCTGAAAATCCATTGAATTCAATCTCGAATATTCAAGCAGA